>DATFMO010000367.1:0-5958 GCA_035266925.1 Sunxiuqinia sp.
GGTTCAGGAAACGCTCAAACAGCAAATCGTGCTTAATGGGGTCAATGTTGGTAATCCCTACGCAGTAGGAGACAGCGGCACCAGCGGCCGATCCACGTCCCGGGCCAACAAGCACACCCATGTCGCGAGCTGCATTTATAAAGTCTTGGGTAATAAGGAAGTATCCCGGGAATCCCATTGTTTTAATGGTGTTCAACTCAAAGTCAAGCCGTTCTTTCACATCATCGGGGATGGGATCACCATACCGAAAATCTTCTTTGGCACCTTCATAAGCCAGGTGTTTCAAATAGTCAGCTTCCAACTTAATGCGAACCACTTTTTCAAAACCTTCCAGTCGTTCGTAAGCACCATCTCTAAATTCTTCTTTTAAATCTTCTTCGGTGAATCTCTCCAGGTATTCAGCCTCCGTTGCAAAATCCTCTGGAATCGGGAAAGCCGGCATGATTGGCGAGGAATTCAACTCGTATTCCTCCACCTTATCAACCACTTCCTGCGTATTTTCCAGCGACTGCGGCACATCGCAAAACAACTGGTTCATCTCCTTTTGTGTTTTAAACCACTCTTGCTTGGTGTAGCGCATGCGGTTTGGATCATCGAGATCTTTACCGGTATTCAAGCAGATCAACAGGTCATGCGCATCAGCATCTTCAGCATTGATAAAGTGCACATCGTTGGTGGCAATCACTTTAATCTGGTATTTATCAGCCAGTTCCAGCACCACCTTATTCACTTTCACCTGGTTCTGATAAACATCTTCGTTTTGCCGGGGATCTTCAGCATTGTGACGTTGAAGTTCCAAATAGTAGTCTTCGCCAAAAACGGACTTGAACCATTTGATGGTCTCTTCGGCCCCATCAATGTCGCCCCGCATAATATTTTGAGCCACTTCACCTCCCAGGCAGGCAGAGGAAACAACCAGTCCTTCGCTGTGTTTTTCCAGATATTTTTTGTCAATCCGTGGTTTGTAATAAAACCCTTGGTTGCTGGCAATCGAAATCAATTTGATCAGGTTGCGATACCCTTTCAGGTTTTTGGCTAACAGAATAAGGTGTTCCCCGGAGCGATCCACTTTGTCCGATTTATCTTCGATTGAGCGGGAAGCCACATAGGTTTCACACCCCAGAATCGGTTTGATTCCCTCCTTTTTGCAAGTGTCATAAAATTCTTTAACACCGAACATCATTCCATGATCGGTCAATGCTAAAGCTTTCATGCCATCGCCTTTGGCTTTCGCCACAAGACCTTTAACGCTGGCTGCTCCATCCAAAATAGAGTATTGCGAGTGTACGTGTAAATGTGTAAAAGGAATCATTTTCAAGTCGTTTTATCTTTCTCAATCCAATCGTTCGCTGAATAAATCAGAACATTAAAATTACAGAATTCATTCAGCCTTTGAAACGGATGTTGATAAATGATGAAAAATCAAAGGGGAGAATTTGTTCAGCAATTTGCGGTGATTAAACGTTCAAAATTTCATCCATTGCAGAATAAATTAAGTCGGTCTCGAAGCCTCGTCCTTGCGCGAAACGCATGAGTTTGGCTTTCCGGTCATACAGATTGGCAGCTTTAAGTCCACGGTTCTTTCCCCGAATCATCTCAACCAATACGCCCCAATAGCCATCATCATTAATTTCTCCGAGCGCTGCTTCGATCGTAGTAGAATTGACGCGTTTTGCCTTCAGCTGATAGGCAATTTTCATTTTTCCCCACTTATTGAAGCGAAATTTGTCACGCACAAAACTACGGGCAAAACGTTCGTCATCCACAAATTTTTCCTCAATCAGCCGATCCAACACGGCATTGGCGTCATCGTCATCCAGCTCCCAACCTTTCAATTTTAGAATGATATCGTGTCCACATTTTTCGGACTTACTACATAAAATGGCCGCCTTTTGATACGCTTCTTTTTGTTGCTGATTAAATTGCATTTAACAAGTCATTAGATAATTGGTAAATTAATCATTCGTCAATAGAGACCTGATCTGTAAGTTCGCATTGAATTACTGCTAACTTCGACTGCACACTGATCACTTATCCCTTCTGTATTCGCCAGAACTTTTCACACGCCCATTTTTCAATTCCAACAAATGACTGACGCATGCAGGAATTTCTTCGGGATGATGGGTCACATAGATCATGGTCGTTTTTAAGTGTTCGCAGATAGCATCCAACAACTGCGTAAAACGTTTGGTTTGCTGACCGTCCAATCCCTGGCACGGCTCATCTAAAATAAACAACTGTGGTGACTTGACCAATGCTCGTGCTAACAAAAGTGATCGCTGCTCACCCAATGAAGCATGCGTAAACAACCGTTTCTGCAAATGCTCCAATCCAAGTATTGACAGCCAGGTATTGGCTAGTTTCACTTGCTGATCAGAGTTCGCCGAATTGAAACCCACATCGTCATGAAATCCGGATTGAATCACTTCGCGGCAAGTCAGCGTGCTGTACGCCTGGTGACTGCCCCCAGACAAACCCGGGATCGTATTGAAAATACCAGCTCCCCGCAAAAAGTACAAATGCAATTCAGGAGATACAAACCCAATTCGCTTTTTGATGTTCCAAATACTTTCGCCGGTTCCACGCTGCCGATCAAACAACACTAAATGATTGTTGTAGCCTTGTGGATTATCAGCTGTGACCAGACTCAGCAGGGTGGTTTTCCCCGCACCATTCGGACCAAGCAAAGCCCACTGTTCGCCATTCTTCACCTGCCAGTCAATATCTTCCAGAATGGCTTTTTCACCAAACTGAACATTCACATTGCACATCGCTACCACATCATCAAAAAATTCTTTCGAACCTGGTAACAGTTGAAATAGTTGCTTTTTGGTTTCGGTCACTGAAAACGTTTCATCTTCAATTTGAGGCTCGTAATTTTCCCTGGCAACAAACTGATTGGGCCTTCCATTTTTTAGCTCCAGAACTTTTGAAATAATTCCCGGAATATAATGTGGATCGCAAATGACAATGAGTTGAACACCCAGCTCCATTTGCTGCTGCAACAATTGGTTCAATTTTTCGCGGGAATGGATATCCAGCCCAACAAAAGGTTGATCCAAAATTAACAGGTCCGGTTGTTGCAATAGGGCAATAGCCAATTGCGTTCGTTTACGTTCTCCATTGCTCAGCTCCAGTATTTTTCGATCAGTCAAATGAGCAATTTCGATTTGGTTCATAACTTGTATTAATTGATCTTCTGTAACTTGGTGACTGTTCATCCGACTCATCTTGTTTAGAAATTCCAAAACCGAAGGAACGCTTTCCATCCCCAGCTTTTCGTAGCGTTGGCTGTAGTGCATGCTTCGGCGACCGGAATACGCAATGAAATGAT
Source organism: Sunxiuqinia sp. (assembly GCA_035266925.1). Lineage (GTDB taxonomy): Bacteria > Bacteroidota > Bacteroidia > Bacteroidales > Prolixibacteraceae > Sunxiuqinia. The sequence goes on from DATFMO010000367.1 coordinate 3,335, forward strand.
CCTGCTGGTCGACCATCACCCGTTTGCCAATTCCTGTCAGCAGCAATTCTCCCGACCGGAGTTTTAAATCCCCAGCCAGCACTTTACCGAGCAACGATTTTCCACTTCCGGAAGCACCTGTGATTGCCACCGACTCACCTTCTTTCAGTTCAAAATTAATTTCCTGAAGAATCGGTGATCCGTCAATTCCAAAACTCAAATTTTTAGCGATTAAAGAATTGCTTTTATCGGCTGCTGTCATCTTTGAAACGAATTTGCAAATCTCAAAGATAACGATTCTGTGACGGGTGATGTTCTGAGAATCCTACGAAAAGAGCCAAACTTCCCCCTCGCAGGAAATCTGGCTCATTCCCTGGTCGTCAACTGGCCATCAAAACTACTGCAGTACGAAATTGATTGGTACACTAAAAGCAACACGCACAGGTTTTCCTCGCTGTTTGCCTGGTTTCCAAACCGGCAGGCTGTTAACAACCCGCAAGGCCTCTTTGTCAAGCGATGGATCAACACCCCGAACAACGCGAGCGTCAGATACACGACCATCCATTCCAACGACAAATGAGACGTAAACTTTTCCCTGGATTCCATTTTCTTGTGCAATAACAGGATATTTAATTGCATTGGCTAGAAATTGACGCAGTGCCAGCTCACCTCCGGGAAATTCTGGCATTTCCTCAACGATGTAAAATACAGGAGCTGCTTCTTCCTCTTCCTCAACTTGTTGATAATTTTGTGGAACCGGAGTGACATCAATTGCTGTCTGATCATCAGCTTCCGTATCCATAATCTCCAGCTCATCTTTAATTTCAACATCGTCAGATACAATATTGAGGACTTCTACAACCTTTGGGGGGGGCGGTGGTTCAGGAGGCTTGGCTTCCTGCTGCCGGGTGATTGGAATGATTTCCGATTCCACTTCTTCCGTCACTACAGTACCTTGTATTTCGGCTCTCTGAACACCTGTTTTCATTTCAAAAGCCAACAAACAAATACCCAATGCCAGAACGAATCCGATTTCAATGATTATGTTCCGGTAACGATCAAGGTCGCAATATGGATATTTCTTGATTTCCATAATTTTTGGTTTTTTATATCAAAAAGGCAATTTTAAAAGATTGGGAGAATCCCAATGGAAGCAATTTGAAGTACATACACCTTCGCTCGAAGGTTAATGAACACGGTTCATGGCTTTGGTTGTCGTCGCATTAAAGTTTTCAACAAATTATACGAATGTTTCAAAATCCTTGTTTCCTTTTTAATTTCAAAAGAAACAGGAACTAAAGTTGTTTTATAACACATCAATAATAATGTTATCTAAAATTTAATGGCTTAGTTAACACTCAAATAATTGACGACTGATTTTTACAAACTAATAAAAGAACATTTGTTTGTTTAAATAATAGCAAAAAGTTTGCCAAAAATAAAGGAAGTCAATCACTTAAAATCACACTCAATAACATACTCAGCTATTTCTATTTTAAATCATTGCAACATCATTATTTAATAAAGAGAAACTTCGTCCTCTTAAAATTTCAATCATATGTTCTCATACAATTGAACTGCAATGATTTATGACTGCAAAACATACAAACTATTACCTATCACGCTTGTTACAATTTTTCAGATAACTGTTCAGCAATAACCAAAATCTACACTTATGAAAGGAAAATTTACTTTATCCTTAGGGTTTCCCATCCCCAAATTTCAGCAAATTTCAAGTTCTTTATCGAGACAGAACAGAGTCAAACAAAAACGAAAACAATTTTCGGTTTCTGTTTTTTGTATGCTAATTCTTTTGTTCTCAGGCATGTCGTCGTATGCTCAATCTTCAACCAATGAAGCAATATGGAGTGGCGACGGCTATTCATTAAAAAAAGTCGTGAGTAACAACACCATCGCCAGTGGCGTGAGTTTTAGTTACACCATCATTTTTACGGCGCCGGCTGGAGCTACGACTGTAACGATTCAAGACATTGTCCCAGCAAGTCTCGACATTGTCACGGTGCCGACTCCATCTTCTGTAGGTGGTGTCACGCCGGCTGTAACAGTGAGTGGACAAACAGTGACTTACACATTAAATTCGCTGCCCTCTGGAACAGCACACTCGGGCTCATTCACCATTGTGGTTCAATTTCCTCCGGGAACAACCTGTCCGGATGAATCAGCCCGTAACCGGGCCGGCATCCGCATTGGCGACATCTGGCATTACACGCCCTATGTCAGTACCGTGGCAACTGCCGATGATCCCTGGAAGGTGACTAAATCCATCTTATCTGGTGCGGTAGTCAATCCACAAGGTGGTGGTTGCGGCTACCTGATGAACGCCGGCGACACGATCAAGTACCGGCTTGTTGTATTGAAAGACAATCCCTATTACGGGAATGTTATTGGTCAGCAAAATGCCAGCGGAGCTGTTGTTACTGATCTTCTGCCAGCCGGGGCAATAATGATAGGAAGCACTGCCAATGTAGGAAGTGCAAACCAATCAGGTTCCACAATAACCTGGACACTTGGTAATTTGAATGCCGCCAATCCTTATGCCTATTATTATTGCAATATTGAAGTCTACTATCCGGCAGCCAGCTTCCCCAATGGCTCAACGATCAATAATCAAGCAACCTTAAATG
>DATFMO010000368.1:0-14675 GCA_035266925.1 Sunxiuqinia sp.
AAAGGTGTTCTGGCAAGCCAAACGGCTTCAGTTATCGGCCTCTGTTTCCAACTTGTTTGATAAATCGTATGTTGATTTAGGAAACATTCAACAACCTGGCCGCTGGATAAAATTTGGTGTGAGGTACCAGGTTGATTTTGATTGAGAATAATTTTACATTGAAAATAATTAGGAAAGGGTGCCTGTTCAATTGGGCACCCTTTTCGTGTGTTTGAGGTTCTATGCCAGTGTGGCTACCATCACTGCCTTGATCGTATGCATACGGTTTTCAGCCTGATCAAATACGATAGAGGCAGAGCTTTCAAAAACCTCCTCCTTCACTTCCATAGATTCAAGACCAAATTTATTAAAAATTGTTTCTCCAACTATAGTATTCCGGTTGTGAAAAGCCGGCAGGCAATGCATGAATTTTACCTGCGGATTACCGGTCATTTCCATCACTTGCTGATTGACTTGGTAGGGAAGCAACAGTTTGATCCGTTCGGCCCAAACATCGTCAGCTTCGCCCATTGAGACCCAAACGTCTGTATAAAGAAAGTCACAGTCTTTTACTGCTTCGGCAACATCCTCGGTGATTGTTATATTGGCGCCCGTTTCAGCTGCAATCGCTTGGGCAGTTTTTATTAATTGGTCATTGGGTTGACAATTTTTTGGTGCCGCTGCCCTAAAATCCATTCCCATTTTGGCCGCACCAATCATCAGTGAATTTCCCATATTGTTATGAGCATCACCCAGGTAGCAAAATTTGATTTGCTCCAACGGTTTTTCGCAGCGCTCTTTCATGGTTAAAAAATCGGCTAAAATCTGGGTGGGGTGAAATTCGTTGGTCAGTCCATTCCAAACCGGTACGCCGGCATGTTGACCCAATTCTTCCACAATGTCTTGTCCAAAACCACGGTACTCAATGCCATCATACATGCGCCCCAAAACTCGAGCTGTGTCCTTCATCGTTTCTTTGTGCCCTATTTGCGAACCTCCCGGACCGAGATAGGTAATATGTGCTCCCTGGTCAAATGCAGCGACTTCGAATGCACAACGGGTGCGGGTTGATGTTTTTTCAAATATTAATGCGATGTTTTTCCCCCGAAGTAGTTGTTCTTCGGTATGGTCGTATTTGGCTTGTTTTAGTTTTTCTGCTAACTCTAAAAATTGAGTGATTTCTTCCTGGGAAAAGTCAAGCAGTTTTAGAAAATTCCGGTTTTTTAGATTCAATAGCATGTTGATTGGTTTTTATTTGTCGTAATTCAATGTGATTTTTGATCCGAACGATTTGTCTTCCAGTTTGGTAGCCTCAGTGATGACGCTTTTGTCGCCGCCATTTTCAATAAATTTAAGGCAGGCCCTGATTTTTGGCGCCATGCTTCCTTCTCCAAAAGTACCATTATTCAAGTATTTCAGCGTATCAGCATAGTTTAAAAATTCCAACTTTTCTTGTGTCGGTAAACCGTAATCTTTGTACACAAATGCTACATCGGTTAAAATGTAAAACTCATGTGCATCAATCAACGATGCCAATAGTGCGGACGTCATATCTTTATCGATGACAGCATCTAATGTTCGCACTTTATTCTCTTCGTCAACATAAACCGGAATGCCACCACCGCCAGCGGTTATTACGATGTTCCCTTCACGAACAAGCTGGGCCACAATTTCATTGTTTAAAATTGAAATGGGAGTTGGAGATGGGACCACTCGTTGCCAGCCTCCGTTGTGTTTCGAACTGGGTTTAAACTCCCAACCTTTTAGGTGACGAAGTTTTTCTGCATCATCGTGGCTATATATTTTGCCGATTCGTTTGCTCGGATTTTGAAATGCCGGGTCATCGGGATCAACCACAACCATGCTCATGAGAGAGACAATGTGTTTATCGATGCCATGCTCGTTTAGAATATTGCGCATCATTCGCTCGATCATGTAGCCAATTCCTCCTTGGGAGTCGGCCACACAAATATCCAAAGGCATTGGCGCAATGTTGTACAGTGATTCGCCGGCATCATTCCGCATTAATATGTTGCCTACTTGTGGGCCGTTACCGTGAGTAACGACCAACTCGTACCCGTCATTTAAAAGGTGTATCAGGTTTTCAAGAGTCTCTGTGGTATTTCGTTCCTGCTCTTCAATGGTGCCTACTTCGTTATCGCGCAACAAGGCATTTCCACCCAATGCCACAACCGCTAACTTTTGCATAAGTATAAAATATAAGGTGCTAGTGGAACAAACATAAAAAAATATGTGAGAAAAATTCATGACCGATCAGTTTGTGGTGGGCTTTTAATTCTGTTGTAAAGCAGAGGCTTGTTGCAGGTTTTAGATTGACGAAAAGCGTTGGCCAAAAAAATCAATCTGATGAGTTTTGTACCACTTTTTGTTTTAAATTTTTATTGAAGTAATTGTAAAACATAAAGTGGTTTCAGGATAAAACGGGTTTGACAGCCAATGGAATAAAATAAATCCGTTGATTTAGAAAATTTAACCCCCGGAGAAGGCACCAATAGCTGTTTAAATTTCGTTAACTTTGCGAATCGAAATTTGAAATTTATCTATGGCTAAAAAGACCAAAAGCAGGCAAACGAAGAAAAAAAAGCAGCCACTCTCTGGCATTCGATCATTTTTTACAGGCGACAAATTTAAATATACATTGGGATTATTTCTCTTTGTTTTCGCGTTGTATTTGCTCATCGCATTTATTTCATTCTTGTTTTCCGGCCATGCAGACCACAGTAAATTGGGGATTCCGTGGCGCGAATTAATTGCCAATACCGATATTAAAGTTCAAAATAAAGCTGGAAAAACCGGTGCTTTTTTGAGTGAAGTCATCATAAACCGTGGGTTTGGTCTCGCGTCTTTCCTTTTTGTTTTTATGCTGGTTGTTACCGCATTTCAGTTTTTTAACCGGCCGTTGTTTCGCTATTGGCGGACAATAACCTTGTCGTTTGTCAGCCTGATTTGGATTTCACTTTTTATGGGGCTTATTCTAATGAACACCAATCCGGATGGATTTATCTACCTGGGTGGTGAAAACGGGTACTTTTTAGCCGTTTGGTTAAGCTCGATTGTTGGCTACATCGGAACACTGTTTTTGTTAGTTTGTAGCTTGTTCCTCATCATTTCGATGAGTTTTGAAAATTTCATTCCTTGGTTAAAGGGTCTGTTCAACAAAGACAAGGAACCTGTGGCTGAAACTGCCACATATACTGATGCGACCGTTGACGAACAGGACGCGGTTGAAACTGACGATTCGATTTCGAAAGTGATTGATGAAAATGACACCATTGAAACCATTTTTGATCCGGATGAGGAGAACCTGGAAATGGACGAGTCGCTGGATAAAAAGAAGATTCAGGAGAATGTAAAAGAACGACTGGTAGATAAAAAGGAAGAGGAAAAAGAAGAAAACCTCGAAATGACAGTTGAGAAAGTCGAAGAAGAAACTGACGAAAACTATGAACAGGAAGCGACAGAAGATTACGATCCAACGCTGGATTTGTCGAATTATCAGTTTCCGCCTATTGATTTGTTGGATGATCATTCGTCAGATAGTGGAGAGGTTAGCAATGAAGAATTGATTTCGAATAAAAACAAAATTGTAGAAACACTTCGCCATTATAAAATTGAAATTACGAAGATTCGGGCAACCATTGGACCAACAATTACTTTGTATGAGATTGTTCCGGCTCCGGGAATTCGGATCGCTAAAATCAAAAACCTGGAGGATGATATTGCACTGAGCCTCGCTGCTTTGGGGATTCGTATCATCGCTCCAATTCCGGGACGCGGTACAATTGGTATCGAAGTGCCGAACCAAAAACCTGAAGTGGTTTCCATGCGCTCAATCATCGCCTCGAAAAAATTTCAGGAAAGTACGGCGGATTTACCTGTTGTGCTTGGTAAAACAATTTCGAATGAAACCTTCCTGATCGATCTGGCCAAAATGCCGCATATCCTGGTTGCGGGTGCCACTGGTCAGGGTAAATCTGTTGGACTGAATGCTATCATTGCTTCATTGTTGTATAAGAAACACCCGGCTCAGTTGAAGCTCGTGTTGATTGATCCGAAAAAAGTGGAAATGAGCTTGTACTCAACGATCGAAAAGCATTTTCTGGCTAAGTTGCCCGACGAAGAAGAGGCCATTATTACAGATATTCAGAAAGTAAAATACACACTGAATTCGGTTAATGTTGAAATGGATACCCGTTATGATTTGCTGAAAAAAGCACATGCAAGAAACATCAAAGAATACAATAAGAAATTTATCAGCCGGCGGTTGAATCCTGAAAAAGGACATCGTTACCTACCGTACATTGTGGTGATTGTAGATGAGTTTGCCGATTTGATCATGACAGCCGGGAAAGAAGTTGAATTGCCCATTGCACGTATTGCCCAGTTGGCCCGTGCGGTTGGTATTCACATGGTTATCGCAACCCAGCGTCCGTCAACCAACATCATTACAGGGGTCATCAAGGCGAATTTCCCGACCCGTATTGCTTTTAAAGTAGCATCAATGATTGACTCGCGCACCATTCTGGATACACCGGGTGCTAATCAATTGATTGGTAAGGGAGATATGTTGATTGCCACAGGTAGCAACATCACGCGTCTGCAATGTGCCTTTGTTGATACTCCGGAGGTTGAAAGGGTTTGTGAGCACATTGCTAATCAGCAAGGATACCCAACAGCCTTTATGTTGCCTGAATATGTAAGTGAAGATGAAGGAAGCGCTCTGGACACTGATTTGAGTAATCGCGATGAATTGTTCAATGATGCAGCCCGGATCGTGGTCGTTAATCAAATGGGATCGACTTCGATGATTCAACGTAAATTCTCCATTGGCTACAACCGTGCCGGGCGAATTATGGATCAGCTTGAAGCTGCCGGGGTTGTTGGACCAAGTGAAGGTAGCAAAGCTCGCCAGGTATTGCTGCAAGACGAGTATAGTTTGGAACAGTTATTGAATAGCTTGTAAAAATTAAATATTAAAAATGAAGAGACTAGTCGTATTAATGGCCATTGTTTTTTGTTGGGCGGCCGGTTACGCCCAGCAAGATCAAAAGGCTAAAGAAATTTTGGAAAAAGTAACAAAATCCACGCAAGGATATTCATCCATCAGTGCTTCTTTCAACTACTTGATGGAGAATAAAACAGAAGATATTCATGAAGAAAATAAAGGCCACATTATACTGAAGGGAAATCAGTACTATTTGAGCCTACCAACTTTAGGGATGCAAATGTACAACAATGGTAAAACCGTTTGGACTTACATGAAGGATGCCAACGAGGTGACTGTTGCCAATGCCGGTGATGAGATGAATGAAGCTATGGATCCTTCCAAGCTGTTCACCATTTATAATCATGGATTCAATTACAAATTTGTGGATGAGAAAACTGTGGATGGCGAACCGGTGTATGTTATCGATCTTTTCCCTGAAAGTAAAGAAATTGAATACAGCAAAATTCGTATCCAGGTTGAAAAGAAACGCATGGTAATTAAGCGGGCTGAGATGATTGGTAAGGAAGGGAACAATTATATTGTTGAAGTCAATGACCTGAAGACGGATGTGCCAACAAAAGAATCGGATTTTGTTTTTGACAAGAGTAAATTTAAAGATGTTGAAGTTGTTGATTTAAGATAAAAAAAGGAGCTTTTTAAGCTCCTTTTTCTTTTTATCATTGATCGATGACCGTTTATTGTTGTTTTTCTTTATAAGTCAATCGGGTAACGGTCGAAATCTCCATGAAGGTCGATCCACCTCCAATTCCAAAACTTCCTCCGACATAAACAACGGTATCATCAGCATGTAGTTTTCCAATGCTTTCTAATGTTTTTAAGGAGTTTCGCACAATTTTCAATTTGTTTTTCTTGGGTTCTATTTTCACAGCTTCCACTCCGTAGGAAAGTGCTAATCTTCTAACAACTCCCATGTCGTAACAACTTGCATAAACTGGATTCTTGCCACGGAAAGCAGCCAGATAACGTGCAGTTTTTCCCGTTAATGTGTTAGCGACAATTGCCTTGGTATGTAATTCTTCCGATGCGAAAATGGCAGCTTCAGCCAGGTAAGCAGTTACTTCGTTGTTCACTGCCGGAATGGCAATGTCGTTTCGTTTGTCTTTGCTGCTTTCTACTTCTTTGGCAATTCGGCTCATGCATTGAACAGATTCAACCGGGTATTTGCCGTAAGCCGTTTCACCGCTCAACATGATGGCATCTGTTCTTGAGAAAATTGCATTGGCAACGTCGCTCACTTCCGCACGTGTTGGACGCGGGTTTTCAATCATACTATGCAGCATTTGGGTTGCAATAATAACCGGCTTTTTGCGCTGAACCGCTTTTTTGATTAGCAGGCGTTGAATTCCCGGAATCTTTTCTGCAGCAATTTCAATTCCTAAATCACCACGGGCAACCATGATGCCGTAGGTATAATCAAGAATTTCGTCAATGTTGTTAACGCCGTCCAGGTTTTCAATTTTTGCAATAATTTTAATCGGGCTGTCAAACTTGTCCAGTTCTTCCTGAACTTTTAAAACGTCTTCTTTATTGCGAACGAATGAATGGGCAATGAAATCCAAATCATGTTTCGTGGCAAACTCGATAAATGATTTGTCTTTGGCGGAAATGGATGGCAGGTTTACGCTGAAACCAGGCGTGTTTACACTCTTCCTGTTTTTTATTTCTCCAGAATTTTCCACCTGGCATAGTACGAAGTCATCAAATTTTTCCTGTACAGTGAGTTGCAATTCACCGTCGTCAATCAGGATTTCGCCATCTTCAGGAATCTCCTCATGAAACTTTTCATAAGAAACGGAGAATGATTGACGTCCCTGGTCACTTTGACGTTGCATGCCGGAAACTTCGATTAACTCACCCTGTTTTATTTCAATAGGGGCGTCAATATTTGTTGTCCTGATCTCGGGACCTTTAGTGTCAACCAGAATAGCGATCGAGTCAGAGACCGAACGTATATTATCGACCATCATTAGTGCTGTTTCCTCGGTAATGTGGGCCGTATTTAATCTGGCAACATTCATCCCCGCTTGATACAAGGCTCGAATAAACTCAGGTTCGCACCTTTTATCAGAAATCGTAGCTACAATTTTGGTATGTTTCATCTTGTTTGTTTAAAATTACGGCGGGCAAAATTAGGCTTTTTTCTGTGAAGCAAAACAAATAAGGGATTCGGTTAGGGGAAATGTTTCCAAAGTTAACCTTTCCGAAAACTTTCAATTCCCAAACGGTAAGAATCCATTCCAAATCCCATGATGCTACCAACACAAACCGGACCAATCAACGATTCGTGGCGGAAGTTCTCACGGGTAAGGATATTTGAAATATGTACTTCGACGACAGGTGTTTGAATACCTGCGATCGCGTCGCGAATAGCGACAGAGGTATGTGTGTAGGCACCAGCATTGATAATAATTCCATCAAAATCAAAACCAACCTGGTGTATTTTATCAATAATTTCTCCTTCTATATTCGATTGAAAATAACTCAAGTCAATATCCGAAAATCGATCCTTGAGCTCTTTAAAATAATCTTCAAATGCTAAATCACCATAAATATTCTTTTCTCTTTTCCCTAATAAATTTAAATTTGGACCATTGATTAACAATATTTTCATTTTTATTGTATTTTAATTTAAAATTTTAGTAACTTTCGGCCATCGAACTACGTATTGATAATTATGTATTCTTGGGGAAGAAACTACATGAAATCAATTACCTGGTTTAAATGCTACAGAACCAAAATTACTAAATTGATTTGACAACAAATTAAATGTTTTTATTTATGAAATGGGAAGATAGCAAAAAAGGATTTGAAAATTTCTTGAGGTTGGAGAAGTCTTTATCTCAAAATTCCATCGCGGCTTATGTCAACGACATTAACAAGCTAATGGTATTTTTGGAGGAAAATTTTAAGCGTTTAACTCCGGAAAAAGTAAAGCTAAACCACTTGAGAAGTTTTGTTGAGCACCTGAATGACAGGGGAGTCTCACCACGTACACAAGCACGTACAATTTCTGGTATTAAGTCATTCTTCAAGTATCTTTTGATTGAAGGAAAAATTCAAGGCGATCCGACAACCTTGTTGGAATCTCCTAAAATTGGTCGTAAACTTCCGGATGTGTTAACCATGGAAGAAATCGATACAATCATTGATGCTGTAGATCTTAATAAACCAGAAGGTCAACGAAACAAAGCCATGCTGGAAACATTATACAGCTGTGGTTTACGCGTTTCTGAATTAGTGAACCTGAAGGTAACTAATTTATTTTTCGAACAAGGATTTATCAAAGTGGAAGGAAAGGGTGAAAAAGAACGTTTGGTGCCCGTTAGTGAAAAGGCAGTTGTTGAAATTAACAAGTACCTGAACGGATACAGGAAAACGTTGAAAATTAGCCCGGAAAGCGAAAATGTTTTATTCCTGAATCGTAGAGGAAAAAAATTAAGTCGTGTAATGATTTTTACGATCATCAAAAACCTGGCTCAAAAAGTGGGCATGGACAAAAAAATCAGCCCGCATACATTCCGCCACTCATTCGCTACTCACCTGATTTCTGGTGGTGCGGACTTGAGAGCTGTCCAGGAAATGTTAGGCCATGAGTCTATTTTAACAACTGAAATTTACACGCACTTGGATCGGGATTATTTGAAATCTACAATTAGTCAATTCCATCCAAGATCATAGTAATTTAGTTGGTTCTGTTGAAAAAATTTTTAAGTCGTTAACTGAGTAAGTTAATTTTAGTTACTATACTGGAAGGCAGTGCATTGAAAAATGCACTGCCTTTTTTTTACCCCATTTTACATTTATATCTTGATTTTAGGACTATAGAGCCACCTTAATTGGGTAAAAATTTTACTTTTGTCTATCGAGAAAAAATGTTTTGTTGGAACTAATAACCTTTAATTGTTGATTATGAAAAAACTAGATTTAACGAAGTATGGTATTGTTGATATTCAGGAAGTCATACATAACCCATCTTTCGAAAAATTATTTGAAGAAGAAATGAGATCGGACTTAGACGGTTTCGAAAAAGGGCAACTCACCGAACTCGATGCTGTTAATGTGATGACAGGAGTTTTTACGGGGCGTTCTCCCAAAGACAAATATATCGTAGAAGACGAAACTACAAAAGATACAATTTGGTGGACAAACCCCAATTCTCCGAATGATAATAAACCAGTTTCTCCTCAAGTTTGGAAAGAATTAAAAGAGACAACCGTGCAACAGTTGTCAGGTAAACGACTTTTTGTAATGGATACCTTCTGTGGAGCGAATGAAGATACGCGTTTAAAAGTCCGTTTTATTATGGAAGTGGCCTGGCAAGCACATTTTGTGAAAAATATGTTTCTGCGCCCAACAGAAGAGGAGTTGGAACATTATGGAGAACCAGATTTCGTTGTTTTAAATGCCTCTAAAACAACGAATCCGAACTGGAAAGAGCAAGACCTAAATTCTGACGTGTATACGGTCTTCAACCTGACAGAACACATGCAGGTAATTGGTGGTACATGGTATGGTGGCGAAATGAAAAAAGGGATGTTCGCTATGATGAATTATTACTTGCCATTGCAAGGTATGGCTTCAATGCACTGTTCTGCCAATAAAGGAAACGAAGGAGATGTTGCCATTTTCTTTGGTCTATCTGGCACGGGAAAAACAACTCTGTCCACTGATCCTAAACGTGAATTGATTGGTGATGATGAACATGGTTGGGACAATGATGGCGTTTTCAACTTTGAAGGAGGTTGCTATGCTAAGACTATTAATCTTGATCCTGAAGCTGAACCAGACATTTACGGTGCAATTAAACGAGATGCATTGCTGGAGAATGTGACAGTTGAAGAGAACGGGAAAATAGATTTTAGTGATGGCTCGGTGACACAAAATACACGTGTATCTTATCCAATTTACCACATTCATAACATTGTTAAACCGGTTTCAAAAGCGGGGCATGCCAGTAAAGTTATTTTCTTGTCCGCTGATGCCTTTGGAGTACTTCCACCGGTTTCAAAACTGACGAAAGAGCAAACAAAGTATCATTTTCTTTCAGGTTTCACTGCGAAGCTGGCAGGTACAGAACGTGGAGTGACCAAACCTCAGCCAACTTTTTCAGCTTGTTTTGGAGAGGCGTTCTTGTCGCTTCACCCAACAAAATATGGACAGGAGTTAGTAAAAAAAATGGATGAACACGGCGCCGAAGCTTATTTGGTAAATACCGGATGGAACGGTTCAGGCAAACGTATTTCAATTAAAGATACCCGTGGTATTATTGATGCCATATTAGATGGATCGATTGAAAAAGCAACAACCAAAACAATCCCCGTATTCAACTTAGAAGTACCGACAGCATTGCACGGCGTTGATACTAATATTCTTGATCCTCGTGATACGTATGCTGATCAGAAGGAATGGGAAGAAAAAGCCAAAGATCTTGGTACCCGCTTCATCAATAATTTTGAAAAATATACTGATAACGATGAAGGTAAGGCATTGGTTGATGCCGGACCACAAGTGTAGTTCATATTCCAATTAATACTATATTTGAAGCCCTGCTTTTGGCAGGGCTTTTTGTTTGTATAATAGTTGGGATTTGCACAAATTACGCGGTCATATAAAATTTTCCAGGAATACGAAGGTGCTACTTTTGTTTGTATTTACAGCAATTGCGCTTCGCTTTTTTAGCTTTTTCTCCAGTGTACTCGATCATGATGAGTCAACTTACCTGATCATTGGTCGGGATTTGTTGCACGGAAAATCATTGTATGCAGATGTTACCGACAGCAAGCCAGTAGGTATATTTTTAATTTATGCTTTTATGCAGTTTGTTTTTGGGTACTCAATTCTGCTGAAACGAATTGTAGTAGCTGCTTTAGTTGGCATCACCGCTCATATTGTAAACAAGGTTTCTATTCGATTTTTTCAGAATAAGAAGGTAGGCATTGCCAGTGGACTGATGTACATTTATCTATCGTCAACCTGGAATTACTTTGGTATTTCGCCCAATGCCGAATTGTTTTTTAATTTTTTTACTATCGGTGCCTTATTCGTGTTATTTCAAAAAGGTCCAGCAAATTATTTCTTTGCTGGACTGTTGTTTGGATTAGGATTCATCATCAAATACATGGTGTTATTTGATTTTTTGGCAATTACTTCATTTTTTTTAGTGAAGGAACTGATTGATAAAAAGCGGCGATTTTCATTCTCGGAACTGTTGCCTTATCTACTTTCAGGAATCGGTTTTGCAATACCCTTCGGGCTTGTCAATCTTTATTTTTACCTGGGAAATCATTTTGATGCATTTTATTTTATCACGTATGAATTACCAGGAAGATATCGTTCGCACACAACTTTGTGGCAGTTTATAAAACTGTTGCTCGATTTTACAGGACGTTTTTTCCCTGTTACCTATCTAATGTTTTACGTGTTGTTTTCGAAGCGATCACTACTTGACGGATGGCCTAAATATTTCATGATTTATTGGCTTGTGGCCGTTTTGGTGGCCGTTTATTTGCCTGGGAAAGGATTCAGCCACTACGCCATCCAGTTAATGCTCCCGGTAAGTTTAATCGCGGGTGTTGCTTTCGATCGTCAATTTCACTTTGATCGTTACACAAAGTTTGTTTATCGGGGGACGTCTGGATTGATCTTGTTGATTTTATTCGTTAGCACAATACAAATTTCTGCAATTTCAAGAAAATTACGCAAAAGCGACCAGCCACGTATCGTTGCTCGGTATTTGCAGACAAATATGAATCATGACGATCAATTGTACGTGGTCAATTACGAGCATATATTGTATTATTTGTTAAAAAAAGAATGTCCAACCAAATATGTCCACGAGTCGATACTTAGTACACCAGACCTTGCTAATGCGTTTGATGTAGATTCGGAAAAGGAAATTGATCGCATTTTGCAAAAACATCCCAAATTCATTGTTATCAAAAATAAGTTTAAGTCTGTTCAGCAAAAAATTGCCAATACGTATTCGCTAGATAAAAGCTTTTTCAATGATAGGGTACTCGTTTACAAGCGAGATCAATAAAAGCATTTCTTGAAACCAACTATCCCCGAGGCAGAGCCATAGGGGTATTTCGCTGGTTTCATTTTGCCCTAAAGGGTCAAAAACCGAAATTCTGTGTTTAGATTCCCTTTTGCGAGGGAAAACTTATAGGAAACCTCGGGGCAGAGCCCAGAGGAATTCTTTCGATTAAACGTCTGTTGTAATTTCCTGTAAGCAATCGTTTAGGGTAGGGTGGTTGAATCTGAAATTCTGTTTCTGTAATTTCTGTGGCAGCACCTCCGGATTTTCTAAAATCATAGTAGCTGCAGCTCCAAACAACAATTTAAGAATGAACGGGGGAATGATGAAGAAGGCTGGACGATTGACTTTTTCACCCAAAATGCGTGTGAATTCAGCATTGTTGACTTGTACCGGTGCAACAAGATTGTAAATACCGTTGAAATTTTCATCTTCTATGGCGTCCTGATAGGCTTTCACTGCGTCATCGATGTGAATGAAAGGAAATGGTTGTTTGCCGTTCCCAATTTTACCTCCAAGTCCTAACTTGAATAAGGGAAGTAATTTCTGAGTTATTTGTGATTTTTTCCCGAGAACGATACCTGTTCGCAAAACGACTACCCGAACATCGGAGCTCAGGTCTACTAAAGAATCTTCCCAGTCGTCAACGACTCGTGCGGCAAAATTATTGGCGTATTTCGAGCTCGTTTCATCATGCACCATGTTGGCACGGTAAATTCCCGTTGCTGATGCCGATACGACAACTTTCGGTTTCTCACCGCCTGACAAGCTATTGATAGCTTTAACAAGATTTTTGGTTGTTACGATTCGACTGTTGTAAATGATGGTCTTATTTTTCTTGGTCCATCGTTGTAAAATGGGAGCTCCTGCCAGATTTATTACCGCCTGACAACCGGAAATTGTCTTGGCTAAATCCATTGGATCACCATATAATAACTGCCGATTAATGGGGGTTACTGAATGATCGTTCGATTCCAGATTCTGAATTATGTTGCTTCCAAGGTAACCACTGGCACCTGTAATTGCTATTTTCATGGCTTTTAAAAACTAAATTTTAAATATTAGTACAACTTTATTGAATGAAAAGTTTTTGACTAGATATAAAATGTAAAGCGATTCTAATCGTTTTATTTATCTAATTTTGTTTAAAAACAGCATAAATGTCAACAAAGAATACAAAAAATATAAGGACTTCAGGTAAAAAGACGGGAACAAAGAGGACCAAAAGAAAGCTAAAAAAACCAAACAGAAAAATCTGGTTGATTCTTTTACAGTTATTTGTTGGAGGTGTAATTCTATTCGCGATTTTTTTCACCATGGTATATCTCGGGTTTACCGGGCATGTGCCTACGAAAAGCCAACTTCAGGATATTAAAAATCCACAATCCTCGGTGGTTTATTCAGCCGATGGAAAATTGCTGGGACGGTACTATGTTGAAAATCGCAGCAATGTAAAATTCAACGATATTTCCCCCAATGTGATCAATGCCTTGATTGCCACTGAAGATGCCCGTTTTTATGAGCATCGCGGAATCGACGAAATTGCATTGATGCGTGTGCTATTTAAGACCATTATCATGCAGGATCGGAGCGCTGGTGGCGGAAGTACACTCAGTCAGCAGATTGCCAAAAACCTTTTTCCCCGTAAAGATTTGTGGGTTTTTTCACTGCCGGTAGCCAAACTTCGCGAAGCCATCATTGCTTATCGTCTCGAACGAATCTATACCAAGGAAGAAATTCTCGCTTTATATTTAAATACGGTGCCTTTTGGTGAAAATATTTACGGAATAGACGTCGCCTCAGAACGATTTTTTAGCAAAAAGCCAAAAGACTTGACAGTGGATGAAGCAGCTGTTTTAGTTGGTATACTAAAAGCCAACTACACTTATAATCCACGGGTGCACCCGGAAAAATCGAAGGAACGACGCAATGTGGTCATTCAGCAAATGGTCAACAATGGCTTTTTGTCGGCAGCCCAAGGGAAGGTTTTTCAGGCAAAACCCTTAACAATCACATATCACAAAATTTCGTACAACCAGGGGCCGGCGCCCTATTTTGTTGAAATGTTGAAGCCGGAGTTGTTAAAATGGTGTGCAAATCACACCAGGAAAAATGGCGATCCGTACAATCTGTATACTGATGGATTGAGAATAAAGACAACCATCAACTATGATTTTCAAAAATATGCGCAGCAATCGGTGAAAGAATACATGAAGAATTTGCAGCATGTATTCGACAACCATTGGAAAAATGCTGATCCCTGGCGTGGAAATCCACAAATCCTGCAACGAGCGATTAAGCGTTCGGACCGTTATCGAAACATGAAAGCCAGTGGAAGCACTGATGAGCAGATCAAGGCTGCATTCAACCAAAAAATTACGACAACATTATTTTCATGGGATGGTGATCAGCGTGTTGACACGACGCCACTGGATTCAATCAAGCATTATCTGCGCTACTTGAATTCAGGCTTTTTAGCGATTAGTCCAAGCACCGGCGCTTTAAAAGCGTGGGTTGGCGGAATCGATTTTCGATTCTTCAAATACGATCATGTAATGTCAGCCCGACAAGTTGGATCAACTTTCAAACCGTTTGTCTATCTGTCAGCACTGGAGAACGGGCTGAGTCCTT
>DATFMO010000369.1:0-4871 GCA_035266925.1 Sunxiuqinia sp.
AAGAACCCTCCAATAAAATAGCCGTGGTCATTTCAACCCTGAATAATCCCTGGTTTGTTGTTCTGGGAGAATCGGCTGCCGAACGGGCACGAGAATTAGGTTACGAAACTCAGATCTTCGATTCGCAGAACAATTCGGCCAAAGAAGCTGAGCATTTCGATAACATTATTGCCATGGGCTATGAAGCCATTCTCTTTAATCCGACCGATGCTGATGGCTCGGTACTAAATGTGAAACGTGCCAGGGAAGCCGGAATTCCTACTTTTTGTATGGATCGTGAAATCAATTCACGCGATGCAGCCACCACACAGCTGTTATCGGATAGTTTTACCGGATGTGTTAAACTGGGGGAATTTTTTGTGAAGCAGATGCAAAAAAAAGGTAATTATATTGAAATACTGGGGCTCGTTGGCGACAACAACACCTGGAATCGCTCCAATGGATTTCACAGCGTGGTGGATGAATTCCCCGGATTAAAAATGGTAGCTCAGCAAAGTGCCGATTTCGATCGAAATAAGGCACTGGATGTAATGGAAACCATCATGCAAGCCCAACCGGACATCGACGCTGTTTTCTGTGGAAATGACGCCATGGCGCTTGGAGCCTACCAGGCCGTACTGGCTGCAGGAAAAGCTGACAAAATCAAGATTTTTGGCTTCGATGGCTCTGATGACGCCATCCGCTCGATCGCGGATGGGAAGATGGCTGCCACAGTTATGCAGTTCCCGGTTCTTATGGCTCGTAAATCAGCAGAATTGGCGGATGAATACATCAAAGGCCGACGCGATTTTGACACCCGGACACCTGTCGAAGTCAAGCTGGTCACGCCCGCTAATGTTTCCAAATTCCTCCCTGAAAAACAAAAACCATGAACAAGACATTCAAATACATTCCCGGAATCGTGACCGTTTTGCTGGTGGTCTATTTTTCGATGGACATTGAAAACTTGCAGGAACACCAGGCAAAAACCACAAAAATAGCCTTCGATGCCAGTGAATATGCCAACCGTTTTTGGGAAGAAGGCTTGCCTAAAAGTATTGCCAATGCAACTCTTGTGACCACATTAATAAAAAGTATGGAAGATGATCCGCAAGCGACTTTTGAAAAATATGGAAAAAAGCTGGGCATCTCCAAAACTGACTATTTTATGGTGAAAGGTACCGGAACCATTCAGTCATTGAAAGATGATTACCTGTTGGTTTCCATCAATGACAAAACCAGTGTTCGGGTGGCAACCGATTTTATTTTCGGCAATGCCGTTCGTGATGGCTCCGGCCAGGTGGATATCAACACATTTCTGAACATGACCGACTTCAACAACGTGTCGGTGGCCATTGATAAGCTGGTAAAGGAAAAGATTGTTTCCCGACTAAAAAAAGCTGCAGCTCCCGGCAAACAACTCGAATTTGCAGGAGCAGTAGAAATAGAAGAAGATCAAATTAACGTGGATTCATTACGAATCATTCCCGTTCAAGCAATTGTATCCGATGGAAAAACAGAATAATACGCCAGTTCCCATATTGGAAGTCAGGAATATCTCCAAGGATTTTTCGGGCGTTTATGCCCTGCAAAATGTCAACCTGGATATTTATCCGGGTGAGGTAACCGCCATCATTGGAGAAAACGGAGCCGGGAAATCGACCCTGATGAAAATTATTTCTGGCGTCCACACTGACTATGAAGGTGATGTCCTGTTGAACGGAAAGAAGATATCATTCAAAAATCCAAAAGAAGCCGGAGAAAATGGTATGGTTATTATCCACCAGGAATTGAACCTCATCCCCTACCTCAGCATTACCGAAAACCTGTTTTTGGGCAATGAGCTTAGCAATAAGCTGGGTCTGCTCGATTACCCGCAAATGAATAAAAAGGCAAAAGAATTGCTGGCCCGACTTCATCTTGACATTGCGCCTTCAACACCGCTCAACCAATTACGGGTTGGTCAGCAACAACTGGTGGAAATCGCCAAAGCACTGCTGCTCGAATCCAAGGTACTGATTATGGATGAGCCCACTTCGGCCATCAGCGATCATGAGGTTGAACTGCTATTCAAAATCATCAGCGAGCTCAAGTCAAAAGGAGTTGCGATTGTTTATATTTCGCACAAACTCAAAGAGCTGTTTGAAATTGCTGATCGGTATATGGTGTTGCGCGATGGAAAAAGTATGGGTTCCGATATAATGAAAGGGACCACCCACGACCAATTGATCCAATTGATGGTGGGTCGCGATCTAAAAAAAAGTTTCAAAAAAGAAAGCACCATTGGGGACAAAGAGGTTTTACGAGTTGAAAATTTGACATTCAAAAACCCGGAAAACAAAAATGACTTCCTGGTCGATGATGTGAGCTTTTCGCTCCGGGAAGGTGAAATTCTTGGGATCAGCGGGCTGATGGGCGCTGGACGCACCGAAGTACTGGAAGCCATTTTCGGCCTGTATCCAAAGTATGTTTCCGGCAAGGTTTTCGTTGATGGAGTAGAACAAAATATCTGTTGTGTGAATGACGCCATTGCTGCCGGCATTGCGCTTGTGCCAGAAGACCGTAAACTTCAGGGATTGATCCTCAACATGAATGTGGCCAAAAATACCAGCCTGTCGTGTTTAGATAAGATTTCTAAATTCAACTTCATCGATCAAAAAAATGAAGCCGAACTCAGCAAACAGTTCATTCAAAAACTAAATACCAAGGTATCTTCATCCAAACAGATTGTAGAAAAACTGAGTGGTGGGAACCAACAAAAAGTAGTAATCGCCAAATGGCTGGCCACGCACCCTAAAGTACTGCTTCTGGACGAGCCAACCAGAGGAATTGACGTTGGTGCCAAAAGTGAAATCTATAAGCTGATCAGCGAGTTGGCTGCCCAGGGAATGGGAATTGTTTTTGTGTCGTCAGAACTTCCTGAAATATTGGCGATTTCCGACAATATCCTTGTTTTATCCGAATCAAAATTAACTGCAAAATTAAATCGGTCGGAAGCTTCTGAAGAAGTGATCATGAAGGCTGCCCTGGTCGAAAAAGAATAAATCAAATCGTATGAACACTACAGAATTAAAATATAAACTGATCCAGTTTCAATCCATTATCGCTTTGCTGGTCATGTGTATTGTCCTGAGTTTTTTGAGTGATCGCTTTCTAACGACCGAGAACACCTGGAACGTGATGCGCCAGATTTCTGTAAATGTGATTATTTCCGTAGGAATGACACTAGTAATCCTAACTGGAGGAATCGACCTTTCAGTGGGTTCCATCCTGGCTTTTGCAGGGGCTGTTACAGCAGGTATGCTAAAATTTGGTGCAGAGTTCACCGACATAAACGTTTACATCGGATTCACGTTACTCGGAGCACTCGTTGGAGGAACTCTTGTTGGAGCCTTTTTGGGTTGGTTTAACGGACTAACCATCACCCGTTTTAAAGTTCCGCCTTTTGTGGCTACCCTTGCCATGCTAACCATTGCACGGGGATTAACTATGCTTTTAACCGGAGGTTTCCCAATAACAGGACTGGGTACAAACATGGCATTTATCGGAACCGGCTGGTTTTTGGGTATTCCAATGCCGGTGTGGATTTCGGCATTTATCGTTTTAGTGGCAGTTGTTCTTACAAAAAAAACAGTACTTGGACGTCACATTTATGCCATTGGTGGAAACGAAACAGCCGCTGCATTATCGGGTTTGAAAATCAAAAAAGTAAAAATGATTGTTTACGCTATTGCAGGTGCATTGGCAGGAATTGGCGGAATTATTGTTACTTCCCGTCTCGACTCGGCACAACCCAACGCAGGTTTTGGATTCGAACTCGATTCCATTGCAGCAGTGGTTATTGGCGGCACATCACTTTCGGGAGGAAAAGGAACAATTATGGGAACGGTTCAGGGAGCCTTAATCATCGGAATTCTGAATAACGGACTGGTTCTTTTAAATGTCTCCCCTTTCTGGCAACAGGTAATTAAAGGATTGGTAATACTTCTGGCCGTGGTGATTGAAAAGTTTAACTCCAAGGAACAGTAGAATTACTTTTTTAGAACTGACCTTATTAACAATAAAACTAAATAATCATGCATGAGTTGAAAATTATAAGTTTATTTTCAAATTGTTTAGACAAGCTGAAAAAATCAATGGTTTTCATTGCAATTATTATGATCTTTTCATTACGTGCAGCCGCAACTGAAAAACCCAGGGTATTCGTACTGACAGATATTGAAAATGAACCCGACGACGCGATGTCAATGGTGCGCTTTCTGGTTTATTCTAATCAATTTGATATTGAAGGTTTGGCTGCAACTACTTCTATTCATCAGCAGAAAAGAGTAGCCCCGGAACGAATCCGGAAGATTGCAGAAGCTTACGGAAAAGTTCGCGACAATCTCGAAAAACACGAGCATGGTTTCCCAACAGGCAATTTTATTCTTTCCAAAATAACCGAAGGTCTGCCTGAATACGGAATGACAGCTGTTGGAAAAGGGAAAGACTCGCCGGCATCGGAAAAACTAATTCAGGCAGTTGACAAAGATGATCCCCGTCCGTTGTGGGTAACTGCCTGGGGAGGCCCAAATGTATTGGCACAAGCCCTTTGGAAAGTGAGAAATACACGTTCTGCGGAAGAATTAAAAGAATTTGTTTCCAAACTTCGTGTGTATACCATTTCGGATCAGGACGAAATATTCCTGTACATATGGGAAATATTTCAGGTAAAAAAGTAAAAGCAACCTGGTATAATCCACGTACCGGCAAAATCCAGTATATAGGGTCATTTGCAAATAATGGCACACATGAGTTTGACCCTCATGGTGAGGTAGTGGATGGGAATGATTGGATATTAATATTCGATAGTATCTGAAAAAGAATTAAATATGTAAACGGTTCGTTACCTA
>DATFMO010000370.1:0-5136 GCA_035266925.1 Sunxiuqinia sp.
GTAAAATGTTTTAAAGGGCGGTATATCAGTAGTTCTAGCAAATGTTTCCATGCGTTTTTGAATTCAGATTCCTTAAAAAATCATTTTAAGTTTTTGCTGCTTTTCTGTGGAACGGCCATACTCTTTGAAAACTAGGGGGTGTTTGGCTATATTTGCTTGCTTTGCAAAGGATACCAACACTTCAGCCTTTGCCTGCCGGCTTTTATGAAGTTGGCAAAAAGTAAAAACCAATAAAATTGACAAACTTCAAATAGAATGAAAGCTTTAAAGATTATTGTTCTTGCCAAGCAGGTTCCTGACACCCGGAACGTTGGCAAGGATGCGATGAAAGCAGACGGTACGATCAACCGTGCTGCTTTGCCGGCTATTTTTAATCCGGAAGATTTGAATGCGTTGGAGCAGGCTTTGCGCGTTAAAGACCAGTTTCCAGGTTCAACAGTGACTATTTTAACCATGGGCCCGGGACGTGCCGCTGAAATTATTCGCGAGGGGATGTTTCGTGGAGCTGATGGCGGCATCTTGCTGACCGATCGTGCTTTTGCCGGGTCGGATACTTTGGCAACTTCGTATGCCATTTCGAGGGCATTGAAAAAAGTCAAGGATTATGATTTGATTATTGCAGGTCGCCAGGCCATTGATGGTGATACCGCACAAGTTGGTCCACAAGTTGCTGAAAAACTGGGATTACCTCAAATAACGTATGTCGAGGAAGTTCAGAAAATTGAAAAGGGGAAAATCTTCTTGAAGCGCCGGTTGGAAAGGGGAGTGGAGGTGGTTTCATGCCCCTTGCCAATGGTGATGACGGTAAACGGTTCGGCAGCTGATTGCCGTGCTCGTAATGCCAAGATGATCATGAAATACAAGCATGCCAAAACCGTTACAGAGTTACAAAATTCCAATGAAGACTATTTGCACCTGTACAATGACCGTCCTTATTTGAATATTCCTGAATGGACTATTAGCGACATTGAAGTGGATCATGCCGAGCTGGGTTTGAGTGGTTCACCAACAAAAGTGAAGACGGTTGAAAATGTCGTTCTTCAGGCAAAAGAAGCAAAGATCATCAGTTCCGCTGATACTGACATTGATGATTTGATGCATGAGCTGATAGAAAATCACACCATTGGTTAAACTCTAAGTACCCGATCATGAATAACATATTTGTATATTGCGAAATAGAAGAAGGTCACGTTGCTGAAGTAAGTCAGGAACTGATGACCAAAGGCCGAACACTGGCAAATGAACTGAAATGTAATTTGGATGCCCTTGTTATTGGTCACAAGCTGGATGGCGTTGAAAAAGAAATATTTCCCTATGGTGTTGACACTGTTTATCTTGCAGACGATAAACGTTTGTACCCATTCAGTACATTACCGCACACGTCCATTATTGTCAAACTTTTTGAAGAGCAGAAACCGCAAATTGCCCTGATGGGAGCGTCTTCCGTTGGTCGCGATTTGGGGCCTCGGGTATCTTCAGCCCTTCATAGTGGATTGACCGCCGATTGTACCAGCTTAGTCATTGGAGACCATTTCGATAAAAAGCAAAATAAGAACTACGAAAACTTGCTTTACCAAATTCGTCCTGCTTTTGGGGGTAATATTATTGCGACCATTATCAACCCGGATTGCCGCCCGCAGATGGCAACCGTTCGTGAGGGCGTAATGAAAAAGGAAATCCTTGATCCAAAATACAAAGGCAAAGTGGTGAAATTGGATGTTGCCAACTATGTGAGTGATGCCGATTTTGCCGTTGAGATCATTGAACGTCACATGGAAAAGAGCAAGGTCAACATGAAAGCTGCTCCAATTGTGGTGGCTGGTGGCTATGGAATGGGGAGCAAGGAAAATTTCCAGTTATTGTTTGATTTGGCCGAAGTGTTGGGAGGTGAAGTTGGTGCTTCCCGTGCAGCTATTGATGCCGGATATGCAGAACACGAACGCCAGGTTGGCCAAACCGGGGTCACTGTTCGTCCAAAACTCTATATTGCTTGTGGAATTTCAGGGCAGATTCAACACCGTGCCGGGATGGAAGAATCTGCACAAATTATTGCCATTAATACGGATCCGGAAGCGCCGATCAATTCAATTGCAGATTATGTCATTACCGGCGATGTGGTCGATATTATTCCGAAAATGATCAAGTATTATAAGAAGAATACCAAGTAATCATCGTTTTTGAATCTTAAATTTATTAGAAATGGCTAATTATTATAATGATAATAAAGATTTGAAATTCCACTTGAATCACCCGTTGATGGAGAAAATTGTTCGTCTGAAGGAACGGAATTTCACAGAAAAAGGAGAATATGATTTTGCGCCCATGGATCACGAAGATGCCATGGACAACTTTGATAAAGTATTGGAAGTTGTTGGTGAAATTTGTGGCGACATTGTTGCTCCAAATGCCGAATCGATTGATGCTGAAGGACCACAGGTGGTTGACGGACACGTTGTGTATGCCCGTGGAACTGCCGAAAATATTGAAGCACTGAATAAAGCGGGCTTGATGGGAATGTCGTTGCCACGTAAATATGGTGGATTGAACTTTCCGATTGTACCTTATATTATGGCTGCTGATGTTGTTTCCCGTGCCGATGCCGGGTTTGTCAATATTTGGGGCTTACAGGATTGTGCGGAAACCATCAACGAATTTGCTTCCGAAGAACAAAAATCAAACTACCTGCCTCGAGTTTGCAATGGCAATACCATGGCGATGGATCTCACGGAACCTGATGCAGGCTCAGATTTACAGGCCGTTCAGTTGAAAGCAACCTTCGATGAAAAATCAGGTAAGTGGCTGTTGAATGGCGTGAAACGATTCATTACCAATGGAGATGGACACATTTCGCTGGTGCTGGCCCGTTCCGAGCCCGGTACAAAAGATGGTCGTGGTTTGTCCATGTTCATCTATGACAAGCAAGATGGTGGAGTCACCGTTCGTCGTATTGAGCACAAAATGGGAATCATTGGGTCGCCGACTTGCGAGTTGGTCTTTAAAAATGCACCTGCCGAATTGGTTGGTTCCCGCAAAATGGGATTGATCAAGTATGTGATGGCCTTGATGAATGGCGCCCGTTTGGGAATTGCAGCTCAGTCAGTAGGTGTATCCGAGGCTGCTTACCGCGAAGCGCTGGAGTATGCCAAAGAGCGTACACAGTTTGGAAAAGCCATTATGCGTTTCCCGGCCGTTTACGAAATGCTGGCAACCATGAAATCCAAACTGGACGCATCACGCACACTATTATATGAAACAGCACGATTTGTCGATGTATATAAAACCTACATGCATATTGCCGAAGAACGCAAGCTTGAAAAAGAAGAGCGTGACGAAATGAAAAAATACCAGCGTTTGGCTGATTTCTACACACCGCTTGTTAAAGGAATGGGATCTGAGTTCTGCAACCAGTTGGCATATGATGCCGTTCAGATTCATGGTGGTTCCGGATTCATGAAAGATTACCCGGTGGAACGGATTTATCGCGATGCCCGTATTACTTCAATCTACGAAGGAACAACCCAATTGCAGGTGGTCGCTGCCATTCGTGGAGTGACTACTGGTGCTTATTTGAATCAAATACGCGTATATGAAGCAGAGAAAGTTTCTCCGGAATTGGAGTATTTGAGACGCTCACTGATCATCTTGACCGATGAATACGAACGTGCCGTTAATAAAGTGTTGGCCGTTGATGATAATGAGTTCACCGATTTCCATGCCCGTCGTATGGTGGAAATGGCTGGATATATTATAATGAGTTATCTGTTATTAATAGATAGTAACCGGGAACCATCGTTCCTTAAATCAGCTAAAAACTTCTTAAGAATGGCTAAAGCCCAGGTGAAATCGCATGCTGAATTTATTCAAAGTTCTGATATCAGTGATTTGGGAACGTATAAATATGAGATGGAATAAATGAGTCCTATTATTAATATATAAAAGAAAGGCTCCGAAATTTCGGAGCCTTTCTTTTATCGTGTACTTTCCAATTGAATGCTTCGTTTCCTATCTGCTCGATTTATTTTTCAATTTGTAATCCATCAACTCACGAGCTAGTTTTTGCTCCCTCACCAAAGCGTTCTTGCGGAGCTTTTCAAGGTCTTCCTGTACTTCTGCCAATCTCTTTTTGGTGGCTTTTACAACCAGGTGTCCTCGTTTGAACAATGAAAATAAGACGAAAGAGAGAACAGCAAGGATAAAGATGACGGCCCACATAATTGTATTGTATGCACCTTTCGTGATTTCCATGCCTAGAAAACTGATGCTGTCTTTTGAATTTTGAGTTTTCTTAAGCTCTTCCTTCAAGCTTTTGATTTCCGCATTTTGAGCCGTCAGATTTTTGTTGAGCTTATTAACCTCTTGTAAGTTGTTGGAAATTTGGTCTTTGTAGGTTTTAATGCTATCCAGTGAATTTTGTTTCAGTAAATTCAAACTGCTCATTTTGACTACTTTGTACTGCTCATAAGTGTTTGATTTATGATATACGTAATCAAATTGGTCGCGAAGACTCGTCGTATCAGCCACCGCTTTTAACGAACTGTTTTGGGCAATAATTACTGAAGGTGCACACATCATTAATAAGCCAACTAAAGTAATAAGTAAATTTCTTCTCATTTCGATCATTCTTTTTTAATGTGGTCAAGATTCGATTTGTCACCCCTTTTCAAACCCAATCAAGCTTTTTTGTCATTCGTTTAAAAAAAGCATAAAGGCAAAACGGAAGTTACGAATTTTTATTATCACACAAGTTGTGATTGTTCGAATTTCAATCTTAAAGGCTGAAATGACGACCTGATTTAATATTAATATCAGGCATGAGTCTTAATGATGAATATTTTTTGAAAGTATTTTTTCATTTTTTGAACCCGTTTTTTCTGAGTATACAACCAGGGGCATGTGGGTAAAAAGGTGCATGTTGAATGGTGTTGATCGTTTTAAAATGAAATCCTCAAAAAAGAGCTCAAAAAAAGTGATTTTATAAGTCATTGTTTTCCAGCTATAAGGTCACTGGAGGTCAAGAAACTTTCAAAATAAACTCTCAAAGGTGTTGCAAGTAATAAAAAGGTATCTATATTTGCAGCCGCTTTGAGAGACATACGGTTTACAGTGTGGGTTTATCGGGGCGACGTTCTAAGAGGA
>DATFMO010000371.1:0-6004 GCA_035266925.1 Sunxiuqinia sp.
AAGAACCCTATAATTATGTCATCAAAGTTCTTGACACCTATCAGCACTATAAGAATATTACCTCTGTAGGCTGAGGCTGCCTGCTTTTAACACTTCAAAAAATTCCGAAAGAATCATCGCCGTGGCTCCCCAAATGATTTCATCGTCAAACGGGTAATAGGGGACAGTTAGCAAACCGCGTTTGGTTTGCATGTCGGTGTGGGCAATGTTCTCATCCTGAAGAAAATCCTGAACCGGGAAAAGGATCAATTTTTCCGCTTCATCCTTATTCAACGTGAATTGTGGCTTTTGATCCATCCAACCAACATACGGAAAAATGGAATAGCTGCTCACCGGAATAAACAACTCAGAAAGCCTGCCCAATAGACGTACGTCAAGCGGAGAAATGCCAACCTCTTCTTCGGCTTCGCGGATTGCCGTCAACTCCGGGCTCTCCCCTTCTTCGATTTTGCCGCCCGGGAAACTTACCTGGCCGGGATGGTTTTTCATATTGGGATTTCGTTTGGTCAAACAGGTATGTATCTTACCGTCAATCGGGAAAAGCAGCAACAAAACACTGCTGTATTTTACCTGATCCACTTCGCTTAAATCAATTTTCAACCGACGTCCCGGAGGCATCATTTTTTGATGTGCCTGCTCACCCGGCAATTTGTCGCTCAGTAAATGACTAATATTTTGTAAGATATCTTCGTACATCCATTTCAAGGTAATGCAATTTCTTCAATCCTTTTGTTGCCAAAAGCAAATGGCTGCTTTTCGGGTAAATCCTTATGATTTTATTAACAATTATTCACCCTAAAGAGATTATACAACACCCCATTCTTTTTATTCGAAACGAATGGTCTTCTCGGGTAGTATGCGGCTGACAAAATACGAAGGCCCCAAGAGCATGAAAAGCGTGGCAACGAGTGCCCCGATATTCAGCAATACCAATTGAAGAATGGTGATATGCACTGGAACAGTGTCCACATAATAGGAAGTTGGATCCAGATGAATCAGATGGAAATAGTGTTGTGCCAAACCAATGAAAATGCCAAGCACATTGCCCCAAAATAAACCTTCTCCAACCAAAAATGCAGAGAGGTACAAAAATACCTTTCTTACATTGACATTGGCCGCACCCAACGATTTCAAAATACCAATCATCTGTGTTCGCTCCAGAATGATGACCAACAATCCTGAAATCATGTTGAAACCTGCCACTAAAACCATCAATGTGAGAATGATCCATACATTCATATCCAGCAATTTCAGCCAATCGAAAATGTAAGGGAATTTTCGTTTCACATTCACGACCCTCAGCAAAGGATCGTTTTCCTGCAAATGCGATAAAATCAGATCACGAAGCTGAAATTCCAGGTTGTCAACATCATCCAGGTTGTCTGCAAAAACCTCAAAGCCACTGATCTGGCTTGGCTTCCAGGAGTTCAAACTTTGAATGTGACGGATATCAATCAGCATAAACATGCGGTCAAACTCTTCCAGACCGGTCCGGTAAATTCCGCCCACTTCAAACTTGCGAATGCGCGGTATATTTTCATCTTTATTCAGAAAATACATGCGAAAAGAATCGCCCAACTTCAACTTCAACAGATTGGAAATTTGCTGGGAAATCCACACCTCGTTGGTGCGTAAGGAATCTGTTTTTATGCGATGCCCAGCTAGTTTGTTCTTTTCAAAAAAAGACCAGTCGAAATCAGGTCCAATACCTTTCAAAACCACACCTTGAATCTCGTCTTCAGTTTTAATCATTCCAGGCTTTGTAGCAAACTCCTGCACATGCCGCACACTGGGCAAGCTTTTTAATTCTTTCAAAAAGGGCTGGTTACGATCGACCGCTTCTGTTTGGTAAGATTTGTTACTGTCGTAGTTCACAATTTGCAATTGAGCCGCAAAACCATTCACCTTCGCCTCAATCTCCTGCTGGAAACCAGTCACGATTCCAACCGCAAGAATCATCACCATCATGCCCAGACTGATACCAGCCACCGCCAGCCGCACAATGCGACGTGACATGCGTTGGTTCGCATCTTTCGAAGAATACAAGCGGCGTGCTATGAATAGTTCTGTGTTCATCCTTTTTGATAGCCACGAAAATAAAAACCACGTGATTATTATGATTCTCCTGAACTTAATTCAGGGTTTGATTATAATTGCTGGAGATCCTGAAACAAGTTCAGGACGACGCCAAACACGGCCTTTTACTTTCTCAATTTTTATCGAAACGTAAAGCTACAAACTTTAATTTGTTCTCCGGTTAATAAACGGTAGGATTAACAGTGAAATCAGTCCGACGACGATCATCATAACGGTCATGGAAGTGTGGGCCAATAAGGCATAAACCATTGCATTGGCCTTGGTAACGCCATAAACCATCAGCGACTGAGTCACCATAAAATGCCAGGCGCCAATACCACCCTGCACCGGGGCAACCATACCATAACTGCCCAACACAAAAGTAGTTAATCCGGCAATTGGCGAAAGGTGAGACGTAAAATCGAACGAAAAGAAGACCACATACATCATCAGGTAATACATGAGCCAAATAAATATGGTATGAAAAATGAAAGCCCATTTATTCTTCATGTTCCTGATGGACTTCAGCCCTTCTGCAAATTTGGTCAGTATCTCTTGCACCTTTTTGAAAACAGCCATCTTTTTCAGCCGTTTCCGGGAAAAGTAGAAAACTACAGCTATCACAACAACAGCTACCAACGTCCAGGGCGACGAGACAATTTCATTCAGCTTTTCTTTTACATCAGGATTGTTCTCCAGAAATTTGATCACTTGCCCAAACTGACTAACAATGACGATAACAGTCAGCAACAAAAGCATGATCACATCGACGATCCGCTCCACCACGACTGTTCCAACCAGCTGTGTAAACGACATTTTTTCATATCTCGCCAAAACCCCACAACGTGAAATTTCACCCATCCGGGGAAACACCAGGTTCATCAGATAACCCACCATCACCGCTAAAAATGTATTCAACAGTCGCGGTTTTTTACCCAGTGGTTCAATCATCAGGCTCCAGCGCATTGTGCGACTCACATGGCTCAACATTCCTAAAAATAAGGAAAGCCAAACCCACCAATAATCGACGTCGTTTTTTAAGATTGATTCAATGCTATGTATGTCCTGACCTCTGTATACCAACCAAAACAACAGAATTCCCAAGGATAAAAAGGCAAGAAATTTAAGGGTCTTAATTATTTTCGGTTTCAAATCAAACTTGTTAATTATTGAAATTACGCTAATTTTAGGTCTATATTTATTAGCGATACTTCTCATTTATATTAAGTACTTTATTAAATTTGCACGCCTTTTTGAAGGCAATTTCGCAGACAAAAATAGATATTTGTTTTAAATCGCCTCGATTTTTCACAACATATCTGTTATCCAAAATAAACAAGAACGATAGAAATGACCACTGTCAGGGCAAAAAAAAATTTAGGGCAGCACTTTTTAACGGACAAAAATATTGCCCGAAAAATTGTCGACAGCCTTCAGCTTGAAACGATCAACAGCGTTTTGGAGATCGGTCCCGGCATGGGTGTGCTTACACAGTTTTTACTTCAAAATGAAAAAATTAAGACAACTCTTGTCGAAATTGACCGGGAGTCTGTGGAATATCTCAAACAACATTTCCCGGAACTAGAGGATCGCATTATCTCCACCGATTTTTTAAAGATGGATCTAGCTCTTCATTTCCAGGAACCTGTTGCCATTATTGGTAATTTCCCCTATAACATTTCTTCACAAATTTTTTTCAAGATCCTGGAATATCGCGATCTCGTACCTGAAGCTGTTGGCATGATTCAAAAAGAAGTTGCAGAGCGAATTGCCACCGGGCCGGGGAGCAAAACCTACGGCATTCTGAGTGTGTTTCTGCAAGCCTTTTACAATATTGACTACCTGTTCACAGTCAACGAGCAGGTTTTTAATCCGCCTCCCAAAGTGAAGTCTGCTGTTATTAGACTCACCCGCAACGAGACTACCCACTTAAATTGTAACGAAAAGCTTTTCTTTCAAGTGGTGAAATCCGGTTTTAACCAACGACGTAAAACCTTGCGAAACTCCCTGAAATCCCTCATTCGCGATGAAGAACTCAAAACACAAGACATTTTTTCTAAACGTCCTGAGCAGTTAAGTGTTAATGAGTTTGAGCAGTTGACCCGGCTGATTGAAAATCAAGCATAATCAGGCCAAGTCCTCACAAAATCGATTTCAACAATACAATAGAATGACATTAAAAAGAATTGTAATCGGGCGGGAAGACGTAGCAGATTTTCCTTTGTTAAATCTGGAAAGCATCGAGGTCAAATTGGATTCAGGTGCTTACACATCCAGCTTTCACTGCCACAATATTGAATTGATAACCGATGGCGGACAAGAAAAACTGAAATGCCAGTTTTTAGATCCTGATCACGATAAATATCACGATAAAGAGTTTATTTTTGAATCGTTTGCGTTGAAGAAAGTCAAAAGTTCAAACGGATACCTGGAGGAGCGATTCAGCGTACAAACTGAAATCAAATTGTTCGACCAAATATATTCTATTGAGTTAACGTTAACCGAACGAGGAGCGATGAAATTTCCGGTGCTTTTAGGTCGAAAATTTTTGTCGAAACGATTTGTTGTCGACCCCTCATTGAGAAATCTATCAGAAAAAGGGAAAGTCAAAATTGTAAACTATTAAAATTACCACTGCATGAAAATTGTCATATTATCACGCAATCCTCAATTATATTCAACCCAACGTTTAGTCGAAGCCGGTAAAAAGAAGGGCCACGAAATGCTCGTTGTCGATCATTCTAAGTGTGACCTGGTGATTGAAAAGCGGAAACCAGCAGTCTTCTTCAAAGGACAAAAATTGGAAAATGTCGATGCTGTCATTCCGCGGATTGGCGCTTCGGTTACCTTCTTTGGAACAGCTGTCGTTCGTCAGTTTGAGATGATGAAAGTGTTTTCCGCAATTGAATCGCAGGCGCTGGTTCGTTCGCGCGACAAGCTTCGCAGCCTTCAAATCCTGAGCCGCGCCGGACTAGGTTTGCCAAAAACTGTGTTCACCAATTATTCCCGGAACGTAAAAGACATTATTAAAAGTGTGGGAGGCACTCCGCTGGTCGTCAAAGTATTGGAAGGCACACAAGGACTGGGTGTTGTTTTAGCTGAAACCGACAATGCTGCTGAATCTGTCATTGAAGCGTTCAACGGGTTGAAAGCTCGTGTCATTGTTCAGGAATTTATCAAGGAGTCCAAAGGATCAGACATTCGTGCCTTTGTGGTTGACGGCGTGGTGATTGGTGCCATGAAACGTCAAGGCAAGAAAGGCGAATTTCGCTCCAATCTGCATCGAGGTGGCACTGCAGAAATCATCGAATTGACTGAAGATGAAGAAAATGCAGCGCTCAAAGCAGTGCGTGTCATGGGGCTGGGTATTGCCGGTGTCGACATGTTGCAATCCAATCACGGACCATTGATACTAGAAGTCAATTCATCTCCCGGACTGGAAGGCATTGAATTGGCCACTGGAAAAGATATTGCCAGAGGCATCATTCGTTACGTTGAACGAAACGTTTAATCAATGGTCAAAAAAACCTACAAACCCATGAATATTCTGGGGACAGAGATTCTCCCGGGCAAACGAACCATCCTCAACCTTGACATTGCGCGGTTACACACCCAAACAAAAGTTGAAATTCCGGTTATTATTGAACGGTCCCGACAAGATGGTCCGGTACTTTTGCTCAATGCCGGCATTCATGGCAATGAGGTGAATGGGGTTGAAATCGTACGTGAAATCATTATAAGGAAAATCAACAAGCCGAAATGCGGGACGGTCATTTGCATTCCTGTTCTTAACGTGATTGGCTTTTTAAACCAGAGTCGCGAGTTCCCTGACGGCAAAGACCTGAACCGGGTTTTCCCGGGTTCTAAAACGGGTTCGCTGGCCAGCATTTTTGCCTATCACCTGATGAATAAAATATTGCCTCACGTT
>DATFMO010000372.1:0-16207 GCA_035266925.1 Sunxiuqinia sp.
AATTCTTCCAGTTGTAACGGGTGTCCAGTGAATTTCCCTCAATGACACAACCCCCGGGAAAGCGAAACACGCCGGGATGAAGATCGGCCAATGCCTGCGCCAGATCCTTGCGCAAACCATTCTCACGTCCTTTATAGGTATCAGTCGGGAACAGGCTAATATGCTCCAGGTCCATTTTTCCACGCGAACGGAAATCAATCCGAAGTTTGGCATGACTAGCCGTTGCCGATGGTTTTAACATCACCGTGTACTTTTTCCACTCCGGAGAATCAGCTACTACATCGGCATGTGAAATGATATTCATGTGATCGATCAATTCAATTCGCAATTTGCCTTCGTTTCCATCGACATTACGCGCATAAAAACTGAGCCGGTAGGTGGCATCTTTCTTGACGCCAATTCCACGGAAACCTTCATTGATCAAGCCGGTTCCGGTCAGCTCGCCATTGTTGGTCAACTGCACGTAATGCGGATTGCGGTCAAACGGGCCACCTTTGGTTTCCACTTCCACCGGGCCATAAGTCAACCAGCCCATCAGCGGGGAGTTTTCAAATTCAAACGAGCGGTTCTTAATTTTTTCAGCATACAAACCGCCATCAGCTCCAAAGTTGATATCCTCGAAAAAGATACCGTACATGTTGGGCTGTACCTGAATTTCTTTTCGGGGTTTTTTAATTGTGATTTCATAGACGGATTGAGCAGAACTGAACACAGTTGCTGCCAGCATCGCCATACAGAAAATGAATAGTGATTTAGTCATATTAATTTGAATTAGTAATTGAGTATTTTTTGAAGATTCGCTTCTTCAAGCACGTCCGCAAGATACAAATTTCAGAAAAGTAGGAAATACTTTTATTGCGTTTTTGTAATTTTAAGCGCTAAAAACAGTGAATTCATACGCATATAAATTTGTCATCCAACAAAATAACTATTGAACTGACTGACAGTTCGTAAACGCAATATTTTGCATCACTCTAGCAACTGGTTTTCAGCCACATATTAAAATTTCATTTAAACTTTTTGCAATCTTTTAACAGACAACCAACTCCTCTATTTTATAAACTTGTAAACCGTATTAAGGAATTAACAAAAAACTTATGGAGGAATCTTTATGTCGATACGGAAACATTTACTAGGACTACTTTTATCCTCGGTTTTGGGGATTATTTCTTTCGGGTTGCACGCTGCCGACAATCCAGACGTGACACTTTATACCCCTTACACCCAAATTTCTGTTCCACCCGGACAATCGATTAATTACAGCGTTGATGTGATTAACAACAGCAAAGTGATGAAAAACTTAGCCATTGCTGTTGCCGGAATGCCCGGCGGATGGACCTACAGTTTGAAATCCGGTAGCTGGAATGTCAAAAAAATCTCCATTCTGCCGAATGAACGTAAAAAGATATCCCTGAATGTTCAGGTGCCCTTGAAAGTCAACAAAGGGAATTACCATTTTGACGTTCGTGCAGTTGGTGAAAGTCAATTGCCACTGGCGGTCACGGTTTCCAAACAGGGAACTTTTGAAACAGAATTTACCACTGACCAACCCAATATGGAAGGTCATTCCAATTCATCGTTCACCTTTAAGGGAGTCTTAAAAAACGCCACTGACGAAAAACAGGTTTATTCGCTACAGGCGCATGCACCAAGAGGATGGGATGTCACTTTTAAAGCGAGTTACAAACAAGTGGCCTCCGTCAGTATGGATGAAAACAGCACGAAAAACATTACCATCAGTATCAAACCACCCAGTGAAATTGAAGCTGGCACGTACAAAATTCCTGTACGGGCTGCTACTGCCAGCACATCAGCGAAAATGGTTCTGGAAGTGGTGATCACCGGATCGTATGGTGTCAATTTATCAACGCCAACCGGCTTACTCAGCACCGCCATTACAGCAGGCGATGAAAAGAAAGTTGACCTGGTTGTGCGCAATACTGGTTCATCTGAGCTGGACAATGTCAAGCTTTCCGCCTCGAAGCCGGTGGACTGGGAAGTCACTTTCGATCCGAAAAAAATTGATAAACTGGATGCCGGCAAATCAGAAGAAGTAACCGCTACGATTAAGGCCAGCAAAAAAGCCATTGCAGGCGATTATATGACAACTATCACCGCCAAAACACCTGAAGCTTCTTCCAAAGCTGAATTCAGAGTGTCCGTAAAAACATCAATGGTGATGGGATGGATTGGCATTTTCATCATTCTGGCTGCTCTGGGTGTCGTTATTTTTCTATTCCGCAAATATGGAAGGAGGTAACCTGTGAACCAGACAATTATCGAGCTTGTCGATCTAACGAAAAAATACGGATCGTTCACCGCTGTTGATCAGCTGAACCTGACGGTTCGTAAAGGCGAAGTTTTTGGCCTGCTGGGGCCAAATGGCGCCGGAAAGTCAACGACAATCCTGATGATGCTTGGGCTGACAGAACCCGCTTCCGGAATGGTGAAAGTCTGCGATATCAATTCAACAGAAAACCCAATAGCTGTAAAACGCAAAGTGGGTTACTTGCCCGAAGATGTTGGCTTTTACCCGGATCGTTCGGGTTTGGAAAATCTGATGTTTATTGCCCAACTCAATCATCTCTCGGAATATGAAGCTGCTGAAAAAGCTGAAGAATTGCTGGCCCGCGTTGGCTTGTCGAAAGAAGCCCACAAAAAAACCGGCAAATATTCACGGGGGATGCGTCAACGTCTGGGATTGGCTGAAGTACTGATCAAGAATCCGGAAGTCATCATTCTGGATGAACCCACTTCAGGGATCGACCCTACCGGAATACGGGAATTCCTGGAGCTGATTGTTCAACTGAGCAAAGAAGAAGGCATCACCGTGTTGTTTTCCTCGCACAACCTTCACCAGGTGCAACAAGTATGCGACCGAGTAGGACTTTTTGTTCATGGGAAACTCATCGCTGAAGGTGACATTCAATCGCTTTCGCAGCAACTGTTTGCCAACGAACCATACATCATCGAAGCTGGCATTGCTGAAAAAGAAGTGCCTGCTGGCAAGGAGAAGAACGGCCACAAACTGAACGAACTCCTGTCAAACATAGAAGGAGTGACTTCGGTCAAGCAAAAAGGCAAGCTGCTACAAATTGGTTGTTCGCAAGATGTAACTGCGGACATTGCCCGCCAATTAGTCGGGGCCGGCGCGGATCTGAATTCCTTGCACAAAAAGGAATATGGTCTGGATGATATTTATAACCGCTATTTTGAAGGAGGTGCCTATGAGTAATCAAGAAAATAGAAATTCGAATAGCGAAAGCAATCAGCCAATGAAAAGCAAAAAGCGAAAATTGAAGCGTCAAGCCATTCATCCGTTCCGGGTTCTGGTGCAAAAAGAAGTGTCCGATCAGGTTCGCAGCTGGCGGTTCATCATCTTGCTGGCCATCATCGCACTGACCTGTCTCGGATCACTTTATGCTTCGCTCTCCGACATCGGAAAGGCAATCAAGCCCAACGATCCTGACGGCTCCTTCTTTTTCCTGAAGCTGTTTACCCTGTCCGATGGCACACTGCCACCGTACATCATTTTTATTAGCTTTTTGGGGCCACTGCTCGGCATCAGCCTGGGTTTTGACGCCATCAACTCTGAACGCAACCGGGGAACACTAAGCCGGGTGATGGCACAGCCCATTCATCGCGACTACCTGATCAATGCCAAATTCATGGCAGCTTTGATTGTGATCAGTGTCATGATGTTTGCATTAGGCTTCCTGGTTATGGGAATCGGATTGCTCATCATCGGCATCCCTCCCACTCCGGAAGAATTTTGGCGAATTGTGTTTTTCAACGTATTAAGCATTGTTTATGTGGCCTTCTGGCTCAACTTGTCCATCCTGTTTTCGGTGAAGTTCAGGCAGGCAGCCACATCAGCCATGGCAGGAATTGCCATCTGGTTGTTTTTCAGTGTTTTTTACAACATGATCATCAACCTGATCAACCGGGCAACCATGCCACCAAAATATGCGCCACCGCATTACATTATTGGGCACGAAAAGTTGATATTGAACCTGATGCGTTTATCGCCAAGCCAGTTGTTCAGCGAAGCCACATCAACCTTGCTGATGCCATCGGTGCGTAGCTTAGGGCCATTGACAATGGAACAGGTTCATGGCACCATTCCAAGTCCATTGCCACTCGGGCAAAGTTTGCTGCTGGTTTGGCCACAGCTCACTGGTTTGATTGCCGGAACCGTCATTTGCTTTGCCCTTTCGTATGTGTTCTTTATGCGGAAGGAAATACGGTCGAGATAGAAAAATATCGAATTCAAATTCAATTTTGAACATCAATTCGTTTACGATTTCCCTATTGATTGCGAATTGAGCATCATTCACAGCAATACATTTTTAAACAACAGATCCTCCAATTTTGGGGGATTTGTTGTTTTTGGACATTCCTGAAAAAATATTTAATCAAAATGTAATAACGTATTTATACGTCGTATTAAAATATGACGTATGTTTGCGTCGAAATTAATTCAACACATCATGGTAGTTGCAAAAAACAACTTATTTTCGACAGACCTGCAGGAGACAGCTACCCTGTTCAAAGCGCTGTCGCATCCGGCACGATTGGCCATATTGAAATACCTGGCTGAAGCGAAAGTGTGTATTTCAGGAGACATTTCCAACGAGTTGCCACTGAGCCGGACAACGGTCAACCAGCATTTGGCTGAATTAAAGAATGCCGGTTTAATCCAGGGAACCATTGAAGGCGTAAAAGTCAGTTACTGCCTCAACGTTCAAAAAATAAAGGCACTGCGAGCCATTGCCAACAATTTCCTGGACGCCATTCAACTGCCAGATGATTATAGTTGTAAGCCGTAAAAGTATAAATTGAAAGCTCCCAGTAAGGCCACGACATGTCGTGGCCGTGCAAAAAAGCTGTATAACACAGCCACAATAATATCGAGTGCCAAACATCAAATTATCGAGAATCAAGAATCAAATATCAAGTATGAAAGTATTAATTCTATGTACAGGCAATAGTTGCCGCAGCCAAATGGCTCACGGCTTTTTACAATCATTTGACCCCGAGTTGACCGTCTGTTCTGCCGGAACAGAAGCATCGGGGAAACTCAATGCAAATGCCGTTCAGGTGATGCAGGAAATCGGCATTGATATCAGCCACCACACTTCTGATCCGGTAGACAAGTACCTGAATGACGAATGGGATTACGTGATTACCGTTTGCGGCGGTGCCAACGAAAAATGCCCGGCTTTCATCGGCAAAGTCAAACATCGCCTGCACATTGGATTCGACGATCCCTCGCACGCAACCGGAACCGATGAATTCATCTGGAGCGAGTTTCATCGTGTTCGTGACGAGATCAAAGAAGCATTTCACAAATTCTACATCGAAAACATCAAAAATGGCAACTAAAAAACGACTTTCATTTCTAGACCGTTATCTCACACTATGGATTTTACTGGCCATGGCTGTGGGAGTGTTCATTGGCTACCTGCAACCGGGCATCAGTCAGTTTTGGAACAATTTTCAGGTGGGCACCACCAATATTCCTTTGGCAGCCGGCCTCATTTTAATGATGTACCCACCGCTTGCAAAAGTAAAATACGAAGAACTCGGACTCGTTTTTAAAGATGTTAAACTGTTGGGCATTTCCCTGGTTCAGAACTGGGTCATTGGACCAATTTTGATGTTTGCATTGGCCATCATCTTTTTACACGACTACCCACAATACATGGCCGGATTGATTTTGATAGGACTGGCACGTTGCATTGCCATGGTTATCGTTTGGAACGATTTGGCCGGGGGAAACCGCGAATATGCAGCCGGATTGGTTGCTTTCAACTCCATCTTTCAAATCCTGTTTTTCTCGGTGTACGCCTGGGTTTTCCTTGGAATTATGCCCGGATTACTGGGATTGAAAAACTTCGAAGTTTCCATCACCATTGGGCAAATTGCCGAATCGGTTTTAATTTACCTGGGCATTCCGTTCGCTGCCGGATTTCTGACTCGTTTCAGCCTCATCCGTTT
Source organism: Sunxiuqinia sp. (assembly GCA_035266925.1). Taxonomy (GTDB): domain Bacteria; phylum Bacteroidota; class Bacteroidia; order Bacteroidales; family Prolixibacteraceae; genus Sunxiuqinia. The sequence continues at coordinate 6,001 of DATFMO010000372.1, forward strand.
AAAAGGAACTGAGTGGTACCAAAAGCAATTTCTACCCAAAATCAGCCCGGTTACCTTGATCGCACTGCTGTTCACCATTTTCGTGATGTTCTCATTGAAAGGTGAATACATCGTTAAAATTCCGATGGATGTGGTTCGAATTGCCATTCCACTGGTTATTTATTTTGTCATCATGTTCTTCGTGTCCTTTGTGATGGGCAAACGTGCCGGAGCTGACTATTCGAAAACAACCACCATTTCGTTTACAGCGGCTTCCAATAATTTTGAATTGGCAATTGCGGTAGCTGTAGCTGTTTTTGGCATCAATTCAGGCGAAGCATTTGCCGCAGTCATTGGTCCTTTGGTCGAAGTTCCGGTATTGATTTCATTGGTTCATGTGGCCTTTTGGTTCAAACGAAGCTATTTCGACAAGGCTAATTTACAACACGGTTAATCAGCCATCTATTCACATTTATTTAGAAATTATTTTTGGTAGGTTCAAAACTATAATGTAATCTACGTTGTTCAAAGTATCAAACATAACTTCACCAAAATGAAATCAGCTATACTGTTACTTATTGTTGTTACTGCCGGGATAATATTTACGTCTGAAATCATGCATTCCAATGGGTCACCCGGAGGTTATACGGGGTCGCCACTTGACAGTCGGAATTGTACCCAATGCCACTATGGAACAGCTGCCAGTCGCGACAGCCTGATTTCTTCCGATATTCCTGAGTCAGGCTACATTCCGGGGCAAACTTACTCCGTCTCTGTCAAGTTAGATGACAGCAACATGAATGCCTGTGGTTTTGAATTGACTTCGGAAACCCATTTTGACAAAGTGGGCAAATTTGAAAATATTACAGACCAAAATACGCAAACTCTAAATTCAGGCCGATCGATCACGCATACATACCTGAGCAACTCGCCAACTAACGGATCAAAAACCTGGAAAGTTGATTGGGTTGCCCCAGCTCAATACACAGGCCAAGTTCATTTTTATGTGGCCTGCAATGCTGCCAATGGCAATGCATCATCTACTGGCGACCAGATCTATTTGTCGAACTATACGGTCGAAGAAGGCCAGCTAACCGGAATTGATCAGCAAAAGGCGCCCCCACTTTCAATCTACTACAACCCGGGTAATCGGAGTATCAAAATATTGAATATTCCGAATTCAAAATCCAAGGCATCAGCGCAGGTATTTTCAATAAACGGAGCGCCCGTAAAATCTGTTGCTGATGTAAATCAACATGCTACCATCGACGCTTCAGATCTAAATGCCGGAGTTTACATTATTACTGTTATTCAAAACAACCACGTTTTCAGTCAAAAAGTGAGTGTTAATTAATTCATTGCTGAAAATTCACCCCTGATGAATCAATTACGACACAACACATGCCACTCACAAAATGAAAACAACTGATGATCAGAAATTTACTACAACATTTCAATGATCACCCACATTGAAAAATGCCCGTATAAAAAGTGAAATTTGAAACTAAAAATCCAATCTTTTAAAAAAAGATTTTCACATTTCATTTTCATTTTTAATATTGTTTTTCGTATCAATTGAAAAACTATATTTGGAGCGTTTTTATTGATGTCGAAGCAAAAAGACGTACAAGATGAGAAAATGGCGAATTGAAGATACCGAAGAACTTTACAACATTGATGGTTGGGGAATTAACTATTTTTCGATTAATGATAAAGGACATGTCATTGTTACTCCTCAAAAGAACGGGCCGGAAATCGATTTAAAAGAATTGGTAGATGAATTGCAGCTGCGGGACGTTGCAGCCCCCGTGCTGATTCGATTTCCAGATATTTTGGACAGCCGGATCGAAAAAATGTCAAGTTGTTTCAAAATTGCGGCTGAAGAGTATAACTACAACGCGCAGAGTTTCATTATCTACCCCATCAAGGTGAACCAAATGCGCCCGGTAGTGGAAGAAATTGTCAGCCATGGTAAAAAGTTCAATATTGGACTGGAAGCAGGTTCCAAACCTGAACTACATGCGGTGATTGCCATCAATACGAATAACGATTCGCTGATTATTTGCAATGGCTACAAAGACGAAGACTACATTGAACTGGCTTTGTTGGCTCAAAAAATGGGTCGCCGGATTTACATCGTCGTTGAAAAACTGAACGAGCTGAAATTAATCACCCGCATTGCCAAGCGAATGAAGATTCAGCCGAACCTTGGCATTCGCATTAAACTGGCCAGTTCGGGCAGTGGTAAATGGGAAAGTTCAGGTGGTGATGTCAGCAAATTTGGATTGACCTCCAGTGAATTGCTGGAAGCCATGGATTTTCTGCGCAATAACAATATGGTGGATTGTCTCAAACTGGTTCACTTTCATATTGGAAGCCAGGTGAATAAAATTCGCCGAATAAAAATTGCTCTTCGTGAGGCTTCTCATTTTTATGCGCAACTGCGATTGGAAGGCTTTAATGTTGAGTTTGTTGACATTGGTGGCGGACTTGGCGTTGACTATGACGGAACGCGTTCTGCCAACCGTGAGAGCAGTGTCAACTACAGCATACAGGAATATGTGAACGACGCCATTTCGTCGATGGTTGACGTGAGCGACAAAAACAACATTCCACATCCCAATGTGATCACGGAATCCGGGCGCTCACTGACTGCCCATCATTCCGTCCTTATTTTTGAAGTGCTGGAGTCAACATCACTGCCCAGCTGGGACGAAGACGAGGAACTCCACGAGGATGACCATGAGTTGGTGAAAGATATGTATTTGCTTTGGGACACTTTGAACCAAACCAGCATGTTGGAAACCTGGCACGATGCCCAACAAATCCGCGAAGAAGCGTTGGATCGTTTTAGCCTGGGAATGGTCGATCTGCAAACACGGGCCAAAGTGGAACGCCTTTTCTGGTCAGTCGCTCGCGAAGTCCACCAAATGGCGGAAAAGATTCGTCACGTACCCGAAGAACTTCATCAATTGGAGAAACTGTTGTCTGACAAATATTTCTGCAATTTCTCGTTGTTCCAGTCACTACCGGACTCATGGGCTATCGATCAGATTTTCCCCATCATGCCCATTCACCGGCTGGATGAAAAACCGGAACGATCAGCCACGTTGCAGGATATCACCTGCGACTCGGATGGGAAGATCGATAACTTTATCTCCACCCGAAACCTGTCGTATTATCTGCCGGTACACAAACTGAAATCCAAAGAACCCTACTACATTGGGGTATTTCTGGTCGGCGCTTACCAGGAAATTCTTGGTGACCTGCACAACCTGTTTGGCGACACCAACGCCGTGCATGTATCCATTGATAAAAACGGGTATTCCATCGATCAAATTATTGATGGAGAAACGGTTGCTGAAGTACTCGACTATGTCCAATTCAACTCGAAGAAAATGGTTCGTACGGTAGAAACCTGGGTTACCTCATCGGTGAAAGCCGGTATCATTTCGGCCACTGAAGGAAAAGAGTTTTTATCGAACTACCGGTCTGGTTTGTACGGCTACACGTACCTCGAATAAAATAAATTGACAACAAGATATGTGATGAGGTCGTCCCCAAAGGATGGCCTCTTTTCATTCAATGATGTCAAAAAAACTTAAAATTAAATTGACATAAAGAAGTTTTCGTAATTGATGAAAGTCGGTACATTTAGACAACAACTATCATTAAATCACGTTAAAGCTGAAAAGATGTCCATCGCCAATTGAAGGGCATCTTTTTTCATTCAATTTGAACCCTTAATTTTCCACAATTTCCCAAACCTATCAGCTACACAAGTCGTATCTACAATCGATCTTTTTGACATTACAAACCAATAATTCAAACGATCATGATGGCATTTTGCGGCTTAATTTGCGACTCCTGCCCCATACTGCTGGCAACACGGGAAACGGATGAGTCAATGAAGCGATCCATGCGGGAATCAGTTGCTGAAATCTGCTCCCGACAATATGGTATGAACCTATCGGCAGATGACATTAACGATTGCGATGGCTGCAAAGGCACAACCGGTCAAATTTTCCGGAGTTGTCTCGACTGCAAAATCCGGCAGTGTGCGCAACAAAAAAAGCTTGAAAATTGTGCTTATTGCAACAAGTATTCCTGCGAAAAACTGAATCCAATTTTTGCTGATGATCCCGGCGCCCGGGATCGTCTCGATTCCATACTTCATTCAAGCAAGCTTGCTTGAGCTGCAGAATTCGAACCATATTCGCGAGTTTTGTTATCGTTTTATTTGATTAACGCTAATTAACACGGATCGCTCCATGCTCGCTCAAATATTTTTATATATTCGTTTCAAAAGCAAAAGAGTAATTCACTTATGATGAATCGATTATTAAATGTCACCACCCTGATTTTATTTTGGTTTGTTTTGGCAACAAGCTGTTCATCACCGCAGCCCGAAACGCCTAAAAAGCGAATTGAAATTCTACCTCCCGAGGAACTCTATCACCAACTATTTTACGACATTCAATCGAATGATTCGCTATTTAAGGACAGTAAGACTTTTGTGGATTGCGTGCCGAAGTACAATACCGATATCATTCTGCAACACTATGCGAAGTTGAAAAGCAGTCAAGATACAGCGCTGAAGCGTTTTGTTCATGAAAATTTTAAACTCCCACCCAAAAGCCCCAGCTATATTTCTGATTCATCATCCATCAACGCTCACATCAACAAACTGTGGGATGTGTTGAAGCGACCTGCTGACAAAATTAGGTCCGGTACATTAATTCCACTGCCACATCCATACATTATTCCGGGCGGACGGTTTCGCGAAATTTATTATTGGGACAGTTATTTCACCATGCTGGGTCTACAGGCTGATGGCCAGGTGCAGACCATTCAGGATATGGTGGATAATTTTGCCTATTTAATCGAAAAATATGGATACATCCCCAATGGAAGCAGAACTTACTATCTGGGGCGCTCACAACCACCATTCTTTTCGTTGATGGTTGACCTGCTGGCTGGAATAAAAGGAGACAGCACTTATATTCGATACCAACCGGAACTGGAGCGTGAATATCACTTTTGGATGGACGGTGAAGGGCATCTGGGACCAGACAATCCAACTTATCGTCGGGTTGTACGTTTGCCAAATGGAGAGATATTAAATCGCTATTGGGACGATCACAACACGCCACGTGACGAAAGCTATCGACAGGATGTAAAAACAGCAAAAAAAGCGGTAAATCAAATAAAAGGCCTTAGCCAGGAAGACGTGTACCGGAATTTACGGGCTGCTGCGGAATCTGGCTGGGACTTTTCCAGTCGCTGGCTGACCAAAGATACTCACGGAAACTTTCCATTGTACACCATCCATACAACCGATATTCTTCCGGTTGACTTGAACTCCCTGATGTATCACCTGGAACGTGTGCTTTACAAATCCTTTTCGTTGACCAACAACCCGCAAAAAGCAGCCTATTACAAAGCACAGGCTGATGCCCGGAAAGTGGCGATTCTGAAATATTTCTGGAACAAAGGCGATGGCTATTTTCTCGACTACAATTTCGAAGATATGAAACAGTCGCCAGTGCAATCACTGGCCGGTGTTTATCCATTGTCTTTCAATATCACCGACAAAGAGCAAGCGCGGAAAGTGGCAAAAACAATCCACGATTCATTCTTAAAAGCCGGCGGCGTGGTAACCACTTTAAACAATACTGGACAACAATGGGATGCTCCTAACGGCTGGGCACCGCTACAATGGATGACCATTCGAGGTTTGCAAAATTACAACTACAATCAGCTAGCAAACGAAATTAAACGTCGCTGGCTAAACCTCAATCAAAAAGTCTACCGGCAGACTTACAAGATGATGGAAAAGTACAATGTTGAAAATCTTTCGCTGGAGAATGGTGGCGGGGAATACCCCACACAGGACGGTTTTGGGTGGACCAATGGGGTTTACCAGAAATTATCGAATGAAAACCATCCGGCAACAAATTCAAATTAAATAAATTAAGCAATTTGAAGGTTGGTCATTTCTTCAGTTGCTGTGAATTCATATTCCGGGTACTCATAAACCGGGATACGGAATTCAGTTTCTCCTATCGAATAGCCGTACAAACTTTCGTATTCGCTAATGTCTTCTCCCATGTTATTCAATTGTTCCAGGTATTCACCGATCGATTTGGATTCAATAATGATTACCTTGCCCATTTTGTGAATGATGGGGCTGTGCTTGCGGGTCTGATCGTGCTCAAACTGTAAAATGCGCCGTCCGTAACGTGTGATACCGATCACCCGGAAAGTCATACTTTTACCCACTCCCGGCAAATTCAACACATTGCGGTCGGTAGCTAAAAACGGAAGGTCTTCTTTTTTCCGAAGCTCATCAATATTATCAACCATCTTTTCGGCTTCCAACGGAAAATTGCGAACCGCATCGTAATCACGTTCAGGTATTTTGCCAATCACCTTTTCTTCTTGTTGCTCTTGCAACGACCGGGCATTCACCGCAAAACTGTAATTATTTTCCATGTAACCTTTCACGGTAAACGTGTAGTAAGTCAACACCCCAATATCGTTCAACACCTGCCGTAATTTTGCCGTATGACCACGACGGGACGCAGATGTTGTAAATACCAATTGGTTGGTAACCGTCCATCCGGCAGAAAGTAACCGGCGAATACTTTCGCGGGCCTCCGGGGTTATTTCCATCGGAGATTCGATGTGGGTTTGAATGACAAATTGCTTGATGCCAATCTCTGAGGCACGCGTTTTAAAATCGGCCAAAATTTGAATGAGCTCTTTCGAAATTCGTTGTGGCAAATAGATTGGTAAGCGAGTTCCCAATCGCACCCGAACAATTTCAGCGTATTTCTCACCTTCTGCCCGATTTTCATTGACTTCGCGTTTTCGCCTGGCCATATCGTACACCGCATCAAAAATTTGTTGCAACGATTCATTGGAACTCATTAAAGCGTCGCCACCGGTAATCAATATATCACGCAGTTGCGAATCGTTTTCAAAATAATTCATCAGTCGCTGTAACTTCTCCTTCCATCCCTCTTTAGGTCGAAGTTTTTCATGATCGAAGTTCAGAACGCCATTTTGAAATTCGAACATGCGCTGGCAGCAAGAACACAAGCCACCGCAAGTCCGGCCGGCTGTGTCGGGAATCAAAATTGCCACTTCCGGATATCGTCGGTGAACATTGTAAAAAGAGGGCAACAACCAGCCAGCAGCATTTGGTTCGTCGGGCTTCACAATATCTTCCTTTTCCCAGGCTGAAATTTTCCCAAACTCGTTCACCAATGGTTTTTGGTAAATGATGTAATCGCGAATGGCCAAGTCAGCCCCGGTGGCAAAATAAGGCACCCGAACGTGCAACAGCGACAAATAATACGGATTGACAAAAAATGGAATGCCAACATCCCGGGCCGCATAAAGCACTTTCATGGTATCCGGATCGAGCGATTCGCCCAACATCTTGTTCAGCAAATCCGGATCGCGCACCGCAAACTTCAAATGAAAGCAATGATCCTTCCACCAGTCCAACACTTTTAGATACTTCTGTTCAGCAGACAATCCTTCGTCAAACTGGTAGCGTGTGCTTTTTACCTTCCCCTCATCAAGCCGGTCAATAATCACCCGGATAATGCGGTCCCGGTTTTCCTCCCGCAATTTCACAATCCGCGGATCCAGTCCCGATGGGTAGCGTTCCATCCACTCCTGTATTTTTTCACGGCTTGGAAAAGTCCGTTTTCGGTCCCCCCGGTATTGCCGGAAAAGTTCCAGCATATCTTCAAAGAAAAATGGTTTGGCACCACCCGTTCCAAAATTGGCGGCCATCCAAATCATCTTGATCGGATTGCTCACTGCAATTTCACCATGCAGGTTCAAATCAGGAAATTCCTGTCCTGCATGATCGATATAATCCAGGGTACGAATAGCTGCATAATCCCGCCATTCCAGCTCATCTATAGCAATATGATTTCCATTATTTTTATAGTAATTGTAGGCACTGGAGTTGGTTTGTAAATCTTCCAGAATCCAATTCCGAACGCCAATCAAAGCTTCGGTTTCGTTACGCGAATTGCGCATAATCTCTTCCAGCTTTGGGTTCTCTTTCATTAGTTTTTTTAACAAACGATGCGATTTAACGTCAATCGCTATTTTATCAAGTTGTTGAACCGTTGACATGACAAGCACCCCCTTCCTGACAAAATCAACTTCATCAGTTGACTTTTGATCTAAAATGAAAAAACGTAGTTACCTTCCCCTGAGGATATAAAAAAGAATTAAAGACTTCGGATGAATCGCGCACTATTTTAAGATACGAAAAATTTGCGATTTTTTCAAGCTATCATCCTGTCAAAACGGCTCCTAAATCCCTGTCAAATGGGGAGACATTTAGTGTGCATGCGCCAACCATATTGTCAGCTATTTTTTAGCCATCGCAGTTTTTTTCAGTGATAAAAGAATTCCACGGAATGAGACTTGGCCTAAACTTTTAGACGGCAAAATTGTCATATAACACGGTCATAAACTGTGAACCAGCCTAAAAGCACAATGGCCGTCTTTGTTCACAAATAAATTGAATTTTGAAACCTTCATAAAATCGAATTATGGATATCAAGAACATTTTTGAAAACAACAAAAAATGGATCGCTGAAAAGCTCAAAATCGACGAAAACTACTTCAAGAATTTGTCGACAGGTCAAAGTCCTGATATTTTGTACATCGGATGTTCCGATAGTCGGGTAACCGCTGAAGAGTTGATGGGTGTTCAACCAGGTGAAGTTTTTGTACACCGGAACATTGCCAACATGGTGGCCAATACCGATCTGAGTTCCATGTCGGTGATCAACTATGCTGTAACGGTGCTCGAAGTCAAGCATATTGTGGTTTGTGGCCACTATTATTGTGGAGGTGTCAAAGCAGCCATGCAGTCAACTGATGCCGGCATTTTGAACCCCTGGCTTCGTAATATCCGTGATGTTTATCGCATACATGTGGATGAACTGGACGGGATTGAAGATACCGAAGAAAAGTACAAACGCCTGGTTGAGCTGAATGTTCAGGAACAGTGCATCAACGTGATTAAAACCGCCGAAGTTCAGCGAGCGTACAATGACCGGAAAATTAACGTTCACGGATGGGTTTTCGACATCCACAGTGGCAAATTGATTGACCTGAAGATTGATTTCCCGGCCATTCTTGAAAATATCATGAAGATATATCATATCATTTAAAGATGGATAATTGGTCATTTATTTGCAGCTAGCTTTTAGCCACTAGCTTCTGGCTTTTTTCGCCTGCCGGCGATTTGAGGACTTGGTTGAATTTGAGGTTTAGTGTAAGGCCGCGATACGTCGTGGCCGTGATTTATACCTATTATTGATCATTGGATAATTGGTCATTTGTAATTGGCTCTGAATTGATGGAGCATTATTACAGATGACCAATTTTTGGTTAAGCACATCGCCCAACAATTTCCTTTGTACTTTTGCTACTCTCAAACGCCTTCCCTAGCCGCAAAAATTTCCTTAATTTTAGTTATTCAATTTTGAATACCTAGATTGAATTGACAAGAATCAACGACTGAAATTTGCTGAAACCGAATGGTTTTCATAACTATGTTTTAACCTAAACCCTGCCAATGAAAAGCATTTTTTCTGATATTATCAATCAATTTAAAAACGGCCGGAATCTGGTTTTGGGCACGCTGATTAAAACCAAAGGATCGACCCCTCAGGTTCCAGGCGCTTCCGCTATTTTTAATGCCGAAGGATTGGTAACGGGAACACTCGGTGGCGGGCTGATTGAAGCCGAAGCCACCAAACTGGCCAAGCAGATTGCTGGCACTTCACAAACCATCTGCAAAGAAATCTCCCTGAACGGAAAAATTACGGATCAATCCGGTGCTATTTGCGGCGGATCAGCCACCATACTATTGGATGCACAACCGGAGGTAAGTTTATTGGTTTTTCGACAAATCACGAAGTCACTACAGATGAGGGAAGCAGGCATTTTACTGACTGAAATTCAGTTTACGGATAGTCAACAAATTTCGGTGAATCGCTTTTGGTTAACCGAAACCACGAATAAACTTCCCGAATGCTGCATCAAACATCAGCTTACTAAGGACAGGCTAACACAAATTGCAGACGGTAAAAAAGCCAAGATAATTGAAGCAGCTGAGCAGCAAACTTCCTACATCCTTTTTGCTGAACCAGTTCATCCACAGCCAGAACTGCTGATTGTTGGT
>DATFMO010000373.1:0-9339 GCA_035266925.1 Sunxiuqinia sp.
CTCCTTGCATTTGTTGGAAGACGTTTGGCAGTGTAATAAACACCAATCCGGGGCCACTACTTGGTTCAATACCAAAAGCGAATACAGCCGGAAAAATAGCAATACCTGCCAAAACAGCTATTGCCGTATCAGCCACCGTAACATTAATGGCTGTATTTACGAGGTTGTTTTTATTGTCGATATAAGAACCATAGGTAATCAATGTTCCCATTCCAAGACTTAGCGAAAAGAAAGCATGTCCCAATGCGCTCAGAACTCCTTCTGCTGTTAGTTTTGAGAAATCGGGGTGAAACAGGAACTTTAATCCGGCACCGGCACCGGGCAGCGTTACTGCCCGAATATCTAAAATTAAAATAATGACGACCAACAGTGGCATCATAATTTTGACGTTCTTCTCAATCCCATCCTTTACACCAACAATTACAATTGCTCCAGTAAGTATCATAAATATGACCTGATAGAAAACAGGCCGAACAGGTGATTGAATAAAGTTCGTAAACATATTTGTCAGCTCATCCGGGCTTTTGCCTTTAAATGAATGTGTCACCGCATTGGTAATGTATTCGATACTCCACCCGGCGACCACGCCATAAAACGAAAGAATCATAAACGCAGCGCCGACACCTAGCATTCCAACTAATTTCCATGACGATTTCGGAGCTAACTTTTTAAAAGCACCGTAAGCATTTTTTCGCGATTTGCGTCCAATCATCAATTCGGAAAGCATCACAGGCAGCCCGATTGCAGCAATGAATCCCAGGTAAACAAAGAGGAAAGCGGCACCTCCATATACCCCTGTTATGTAAGGAAATTTCCAAATATTACCGAGACCAACAGCCGATCCTGCCGCAGCAGCAATAACTCCGAATTTACTGGAAAACTCGGCCCTCCCCTTTTTAGACTGATTTGCCATGAATAAATGCTATAAATATGGAAATGTGTGTGTTAAATTTCTGTTGAGAGTAAAAATGCAAAATATTTTTAATCGGTCAAAAAAAATCGAATTAACGCAATTAAAAATAACGATATAAAAAAAAAGACCCTCCAAAATAGAAGGGTCTCCAGAAATTATTTTAGCAATAATTAGTTTTTACCAATACAATTCAAATTGTCGAATGCAACTTTCAAGCGAGCAATCTCTGCTTCTTCACCTTTACGCAACCAAACGCGTGGATCATAGTATTTTTTGTTTGGCTTGTCATCACCTTCAGGGTTTCCAATTTGTCCTTGTAGGTAATCGTGGTTTTTAGCTTCGAATTCACGAACACCATCCCAATAGGCCCACTGGGTATCCGTATCAATGTTCATTTTGATGACACCATAAGAAATACCTTCTCGAATTTCGTCTACGGTAGAACCAGATCCTCCGTGGAATACGAAGTTTACTGGTTTTGCATCCGCTGTGTTGTATTTCTCAGCAATGTATTTTTGAGAATTATCCAGAATTTTGGGAGTCAATTTCACATTACCAGGTTTGTAAACACCGTGAACATTACCAAATGCAGCAGCAATTGTGAAGTTCGGGCTAACTTTTCCCAACTCTTCATAAGCATAAGCAACTTCTTCTGGCTGAGTGTAAAGCAATGAGTTGTCAATACTTGTGTTATCAACACCATCTTCTTCTCCACCAGTAACTCCTAATTCAATTTCCAGAGTCATACCGATCTTGCTCATTCTTTTAAAATATTCTTTGCTGATTGCAATGTTTTCTTCCAATGGTTCTTCTGACAAGTCAAGCATGTGTGAAGAGAACAATGGTTTTCCGGTTTCTGCATAGAATTTTTCACCAGCGTCCAAAAGTCCATCAATCCATGGCAACAATTTTTTTGCAGCATGGTCAGTGTGCAGAATCACATGAATTCCATATAGTTCTGCTAAATGATGAATTGTTTTAGCACCAGCGACTGCACCGGCGATTTGAGCTTGTTGTCCATCCAGTTTCAATCCTTTACCAGCGTAGTACTGTGCACCACCGTTAGAGAACTGAATAATAACTGGCGAGTCAACTACTTTAGCCGCTTCCATGACCGCATTAATTGTACTAGATGTAGTCACGTTTACAGCTGGCAAAGCAAATTGTTTTTCTTTGGCAACTTTGAAAATGTATTGTACATCATCTCCGGTAACAACTCCCGGTTTGATGTTATCAAAAAGTTTTTCGCTCATAGCAATTATTTATTATAAAATTAAACGGAATTATTTCAATTTGATATTCAATCATCTGATCGGCCGCAAATTTACAAATAAAAAATCAAATAAACGGCTGACAACATTAAACGCAGGTTAAAACGGATAGCCAATGGCGAAGGTCAAATTAAAATCTTTTGCGGTGATTGGATAGTTACCAATTATGAACCGTTTTCCCTCAGGCAGTGACGGATCCCTGAGCTTCATTCCTAAGTCTAGCCGGAAAATAAAATAGGTGAAATCGAAACGGAATCCGGTACCTGTCCCCAGGGCAATTTGCTTGTAGAAACGATCAAACCGAAACAATGCTCCCGGGCGATTGTCTTTCTTGTTAATTGCCCAAATATTTCCTGCATCCAGGAAAAAAGCACCATCAATTCGCCACACCAAACGATATCGGTATTCCAGATTTGCTTCCAACTTAATATCAGACGACTGGTTGGGGTAAGATCCCTCCGGGGCTTTGTAGGTTCCCGGACCAAGTGAACGAACCTGCCAAGCACGGATTCCGTTGGCCCCACCGGTGAAGTATTTCTTTTCAAACGGAAGTACGTCAAAATTACCATAGGGAAAGCCAATTCCAAGGAAAGTACGCCCCACCAATGAGTTGTATTTGTCGAACATGTGACCATAGCGGTATTCAAAATCACCTTTCAGGTATTGGGCAAAACGGGTACCAAGTACTTCATGATAACTGGAAACCTGCCCGGTTACAGTGTCGGTGTAGGAATGAATGGGACGATTGAAAACATTGGACCACACCGACAATATATTCCCTGCACTTTCAAAGGACCATTTGATGTAATGATAATCACTGCGACGTTGCAAATTCTGCGTGTTATCAACCTGGGTATAGTTCATCGCAAGAATTAGGTGATCGGTATAACTACTCTTAATGTAGAGATCGCGGATCAGCTTCAAGAATTTGGAATTGAAAGCCGAGAGATTAACATAGTTGAAATCGACCAGGTTTAGCGAATGACTTTTTGATATTGAACTTTTCCAATTGTAACCAAATTTCAGGTTTTCAATCGTTCGTGTATAGTCTGGGCGCCGCTGATAGTTGTAGCCAACCGAAATATTGGTTGTTGGCACCTGGTAGGTAAAAAGCCCACTGCTTCTCAGCGGCCCTAAAAACTTCGGAATCGTTAATGAACCTTCTAAGCCAAACTCGCGAGTATTGAAATTAAGATTGTTGTTATTGACAAATTGACGCTCAAGAGCACCTTTTAAATTTAGGTTAAATATTTCGGCACCGTGAAAAACATTTCGATGCTCGTAATTCAAATTACCAGCCACACCCAAATTGCCAGATGAATTGGTGCCTTCAACGTCAACGGAGAATCCCTGGCGGGGCATGGCCGAGAGTTGAAAGTTACAATCCAGCCAGCCAATGGTGTCATTTCCCAAACTGTCCAACTCACTAAAATTTAGATTGACAACCCTGAATTGGTGAAGCTGCACCAGGGAACGATATGTCTTCTCGACATTTTTAAGCGAATAAAAGGCACTATCCTGAATTCGATTCACATTGCGAAATAAGTCCGGCCTGTACCTTAATTTGTTGTGGTAGTAGAAAATGTAATCGAGTTGTCGCAAAGTATCTGGTTTCGATTTCGACGAGTTTTCGGTCATTTGTGGCGGAACAAAATCGGGGGTAATTTTATACTTCCTGATTTGATAGCGTTTATGATGCCGGATGGAATCAATTTCATTGTTAATATCATTGTCGTCGATCACAACATTGAGGTCGACATGCCTGTTCGACAACGTACTATCAGCCAGGTAGCTGATAAAATCTTCAGAAAAATTATAAAACCCATGATCTTTCAACCGGTCGGCAACTCGCTTTCGTTCAGCATTTAGAACATCAACATCGAAAATATCACCCGAATGAATCATTTGCTCTGATGTATCAGCAAATATAAAAGGCTTAATGTAATCATCCAAAATATCGTAAGTGTAATTCCGCACCCGGTAAGGCTTCCCCGCTTTGATGGTGTATATCACATTGACCTTTTGCTTCTTCTCCTTCGTCTCTACCTTGTCCGAGACCTTGGCGTCATAATAGCCTTTGTTTTTCAAATAAATCTTCAACTGTTCCAGCGACCGTTGCGTCAAATAATCATCATAAATCACCGGGGCTTCACCAATTCGTTTAAACCATCCTTCCTCTTTCTTTTTAGATGAGATGTTGTACAATCCCAGGTGAAACTTCAAAAAGCCTAGAATTTTCAGGTTTTCCTTTTGACGGACCTGGGCTTTTAATTCTTCTTTATTAATTGAATTGTTGTCCACCCGAACTTCCGTGCTATTCAGTAGGTATTTCCCATCAGGAACAAATTTGGTACTGGAGCAAGAAAAGAAAAAGAATGCCATCAACAGGCCAATTAGGATATGAAAGCATTTAAAATTTCTCATCTTATCAACGGGTAAGGATGTTTCAACAAAAATAAACACTATCATGCGCAAACAAATCAATCAAGCTTTTTATTTTTACAAATTGTTTGAACAACTATATGCTGAGTAAAAACAAAATAAAATTCATTCAATCGCTAAGCCGGAAAAAAATCCGTGACCAGGAAAACGTTTTTCTAGTTGAAGGAAATAAAATGGTTTTAGAAGCTATTTCCTGCCAACTGAACGTAAAATTGGTTGCCGGAATTGTTTCATTCCTCTCTGAAAATGACATTCAGACATCATTTGCAACAGAAGTAATCACATGCACCGAAGAAGAACTCCGGAAAGCCAGCTTGTTAAAAAATCCACAACAGGCATTAGCTGTGATTGAAAAACCTTCGGAGGCGCTAAACTTTTCAGTACTGGCGCAGGAATTTTCATTGGCACTCGACTTCATCCAGGATCCTGGCAACCTGGGAACGATCATTCGCATCGCTGATTGGTTTGGTATCAAGCACATCATTTGCTCACCAGACACTGTTGACTGCTACAATCCAAAAGTTATTCAGGCCAGCATGGGCGCCATTTTCAGGGTAAAAATCCATTATGCCGATTTAAAAGAAGTCATCCAGAAGGCAGCAGCAAACGATTTGCCCGTTTTCGGCACTTTCCTGAAAGGTGAAAACATCTACCATACGGTATTGCCTCCAAATGGAATTTTAGTGATGGGTAACGAAGGGAACGGCATCTCAAAGGAAGTGGAGCGCCTCATCGATCACAAAATTCATATTCCATCGTTTCAAACCGGACAAACAGGATCCGAATCATTGAACGTGGCGACCGCAACAGCTATTTGCTGTTCGGAATTTAAACGGCGAATTATTCGCTGATCAATATGCTTTTCAGTGAGTCCAATTTTTGAAGAAAAGGCAATACCGGTGCTAGCGTCAAACTGTCACCATGAAAACTTCCATAACGAATTTCATGCGATTCATTTCCCTGCCTAATCCGAACCCAATAGTCACCCCCATCTACACAAACATTACATGTATTGATGTCAATGGCGGAAAAGTCATCAAAATCCAACGACTGAACCAATTCATTCCACTGATCTTCTTGCACGGATCCACAGCTTTCCTGAGGAGCACTCTCCTCTTCCTTGCAAGGATTGAAGCAATATATTGAAACGCGTCATTCGCGATGATGATTGAATCAGCTCCGGCACACCAGCCGCAAACATAACCACTGGTTATTTCCAGTTCCTCTTTTGAAAAATCTAAATCACCATCATCTTTGTGACAAGCGGCGAGTAGAATGGCGACAGCCAAGAGATATAGCAATTTTATCATCGGTGATTCGGGTTTCTACTCCTATTGATTGAAAACCAGAAGAAAGGTTGCGTCGGAAGCAATCGCGTTTTATTCGAAATGGAAACTTAATGTGAATACGTTCGAGGTCAACTTCTTGATCGATGATGTGTAGTAATGACGTTGGGTATCATCAGGTCCACCATTCAACATATTTCCTAATCCAAAACTGGCTTTCAATTCAGTTGATAAACGAAAGAATTTCAAGTAGTGATCCCAGCCAATACCGGCTTCAATATAAAAACCGCCACGCTTGACGCGTACCAAATCCTGAACTCCGGTTTTGGAAACATCAACCCGAAAAGCTGGTCCGGCAATCAAATACGGGCGTTCATTATTCAAGCGATTCGATTTGTATTTAAATAGCAGTGGTAGATCAATGTAGGTTGATTTAATCGAGTAATAATCCAACGGTTTTAAGCTTGTGGTGTTGTTGTCGTAAATTGGCACGTTATATACCAAACGTCGTTCACCAAACGAAAGCCCCGGTAGAAACCGGAGATCAAAATATTCCCCCAGCCGCAAGCTACTCACAATACCAACTGTCAAACCGGGCACCTGCTCCGCAATATCAGCCGAAACCGTATCATTTGCGGTAATCTGACGGTCATTCGGGTTGGGAATATCATCAGGTGCAAAAGCAGGATTTGTACCGATTGGTCGGAAGGTCTGAATGCGAAAATCCAGGGTATTGATGGCGATGGTAAACCCAAAGTGCAATTGCTTATCATCAAAAGTAGTGAGGTTTTTCACTCGTTGAATTTGAGCAAATGAATTTACAGCCAGGTAAATGAGTACTATGGTGCTAATGAGCTTTTTCACTGATCTCGATCCATTTAATGTCCTAAATCAAAAACCACAATATTAAAAAAATATTGTCTCTTCTGCCCGAAACAGGCATTTATTTTTGAGCAATGTAAATTGTTGCGATCCCCATCGTCAGCCGATTCTGTGACACCTTCGAAAATCCAACTTCCGAAAGAATATCCAAAAATTTCTGATCATCAGGGAATGCCATGACCGATTCGGGCAAATAACTATAGGCCGATGCATCTTTGGAAACCATTCCGCCAATCAACGGCAAAATATGAAAAAAGTAAAATCGATAGAGTTGTTTAAACGGGAAATGCCTGGGTTTTGAAAATTCCAGGATAACGGCTGATCCACCAGGTTTCAAAACCCGTAAAAATTCCTTCAGCCCGTTCTTGAGGTTCTCAAAATTACGCACCCCAAACGCCACAGTGATGGCATCAAATGAGTCATCGTTAAATGGCATTTCCTCAGAATCACCCTTTTTGAAATGAATCAGTTGATCCAGCGAAAGTTTTTTCACTTTTTGCTCCCCCACCTGGATCATCTTTTCAGATAAATCGAATCCCACAATTTCATCCACATCAAGTTTGGAAGCAGCAATGGCAAAATCACCCGTTCCGGTGGCCACGTCAAGAATCCGCTTTGGCTCTTCCTTTTTAAGCAGCCGAACTGCCTTTTTCCGCCAAATATTATCAATACCCAGACTTAAAAAATGATTTAAAAAATCGTATTTGTGCGCAATATTGTCGAACATTTGCTCGACCTGTTGCTTTTTATTTTTTTCAGAATTCTGATAAGGAGCTACTGTCATTCAACGTTTGGTGTCATTTTGTCAATAAATCCCAGGGATTCATCATCGACGCGAATTTCGCCTTTGGTGACATGTCCGAGGGTAAAAAACGGCAATTTGGTACTACGCATGAGATCAACAAATTCATCCTCTGAATCATGAGCGACTCCGACCATTAATCGTCCCATTGATTCGCCAAACAAGAAAGCATCCCGACGAATTTCAGCATCAGTGGTAATGTCGAATCCCAATCCGGCGGCCATCCCGGCGCGCAGCAGCGAGAAGAATAAACCACCTTTCCCGACCGGACTAGCCGATGTAATCAAGCGGTTGTCAATCAATTTTTTCATCGCTGAATTTAACGCGACTTCACGATCAATATTATATTCGGGAAGTGGCGAATCGAGTACTTCATGATAAAATTCAAGATATTCAGATGAATTGATATCGTTGTATGAAGTTCCAAGAACGAAAATATTATTCCCCTTTTTCTTCAGATTATGGGTGATGACTTTGTCTTTGTCTTCAACACTCCCCACCAGGCTGATGATAATGGTCGGAGTTACTGTGCCGTGACCACTGAAGTAATCAAAGCGAATTTTTCGGTCTGAAATTTTCAAGTCAAACTTTTCGGCGGCATTTTCCAATCCTTGTTTCGCTCCCGATGCAATAAACTGCCCGTTCGGATGTGCAATATTGATGTGATACAGGAATGCGCTGACTGCTTCGGGTTTCACCCCGTAGCAGGCCATGCGGCGGGCTGCACGACTAATCAAAATTTCAATAGCTTTCTTTGGATCTGTTTCCAGGTGATGATGAAAGGCATGGGTTGTCATGGCCATCATCTGTCCATTGTCTGCTGTAAAAATTCCGGCATCGTCAGTCTCCCCACTTGCCACACTTTCCAAATCAAATCCTTCGTCACTAAAATCATTAAAGTAATTAACCGGTGCCAGATTTGGGTTCACCATTAGGTTAAAAACAATATCATTAATATCTTTGGGCTCTTCAATCTGATCAATAACGAACACCTCTTTGTTTTCAGCAATTTCAGCCATAATCTTAAGTATTATACGTCGATATTGAAAACAAAAATAGTCAAGTAGTTGATTTTTCCATAAAAAAAAGGGAATTTTAATTCGTTTGAAAACAAGAACAAATGGTCATGAAACACCAAATTGCAGTTGTAACAGGTGCCACGTCAGGCGTTGGCAAAGAAACAGCAAAAATACTTTCAGAAAATAATTACAAGCTCATCATAACCGGCAGACGCCAGGAACGACTGGACGCGCTCAAGAAAGAACTGGAACATGAAAATTGTGATGTGCTTTCGCTGTGTTTTGATATTCGGTCCAAAGTAGAAGTTGACGAGGCATTGGCGTCGCTTCCCGATGAATGGTGTAAAATTGATGTATTAGTGAATAATGCAGGATTGGCAGCCGGACTTGACCCAATTTTTGATGCTGATGTCGATGATTGGGAAGCCATGATTGACACCAATGTGAAAGGATTGCTGTATATCACTCGTAAAATTTCCCGGTGGATGAAAGCCGAAGGAAGCGGGCACATCGTCAATATTTCATCAATATCAGGCGTTGATGTGTATCCAAATGGATCAGTCTACTGCGGAACTAAGTTTGCCGTAAATGCGATTAGCAAAGCGATGCGCATCGAGCTGGCTCCTTTTAATATCAAAGTGAGCACAGTGAGCCCGGGTGCAATTGATACGGAGTTTTCACTGGTGCGTTTTAAAGGTGACGAAGAAAAAGCGAATAACGTGTA
>DATFMO010000374.1:0-10036 GCA_035266925.1 Sunxiuqinia sp.
TCGAACATGAACTGTCCGCTACGGACTGCTTTTACAGAAAATTTATGCGTAGTTGCCTTATCAAACGTATAGATTCCAAGAATACGGCGCAGCACGGATTGACTATTTCTGGCACTCACGGTAGCATCACCATACCAAACCGGGTTAATGACCTTATAACATGCAGGTCCCTTCATGTAACCACGGTTACGCATCATTTTATCATTCTCGTATCCCTTCGGATCAGTCGGATCCAAACCAGGTCGTTCAAAACCAATCTTAGGATTGAGTGCGTTAAAGCGCAAATCAAGTGGAATGCCTGTTGGAATGCCGTCCCAATAAAGCTGTGCAGCCCCACGGAAAGGCGTCGGTTGGTAACCAAACCTAACTTCATAGGTTCCGGCAGGAACGGGAGGAGTGGTAATTTCAAAATCGTACAATCCTGACAGGAACACCTCATCTCCCTGGTAATCGCAGAAACGGTCATCGGCATTGATGTAACCAAATGTTGTGGTCTCCGATGTTTTCACCCTGTCGATATAGCCTCTTGGGAAATAATACTGAACATCAGGATAATCTTTTGTAGCGTGACCAACACGAGCACCATTATTAGTCATCTCAGGAAAAAAGCTGGCCGCGTCCATTCGCAAGCGCTTGCTTGACAACATTCGATCAACTGCAGGAGTATAAGCCAGGATATGATCAATTTCATGATACACGCCGTTTACGGCATCATTATCAAAATCATCTGTCAAACGAACAGCATCTCCCGTCTCAGGAATCATATTAAAGACGTTGTACTCGTTTGTTTGCCGAAGTGTCCGCACTTCAATTAAAGTATTCGCACACATGGGCTCAATATATTCAAACATATCTACGGTCTTGACTGAATGAGTCTCACCCTGTGTATCATAGTTCGACCCGGTATTATCGAATTTATAAATAAAATACTGGCTTGGTATTTTTTTATTGATCAGGTGGTAAGCGATAAAACGATTCAGACTATTTCGGGGATCCGTTACATCTGTAACACCAGCATCATCAGGATACATCTGGTCATAAACCTGTTTGGCATAGGCTTTCAAATCATCCAGGTTGTTGATCCCATAACCGGCATAAGTGTCATCACTTTCCATCAATGCTGTGAAGCCGTATTTACGTTCTTTTGGAATTCGGTTGAGGCCTCCGATTCCATTTAAGCTTCCATCTTCGATTCCATCCAAAGTAGCAGGAGGAATATAGGAGTCATCCTTAATTGGCGCAATTTTTTGATTTAAACCTGTTGCCATTAATGCTTTGTAGAAGAGTGAAAATTTACTATCACCGGCAATGGCCTCTTCAAGTGTATTCTCTGTTGGCGCCAACACTTCATCAAGGGCATGAATAACCCCGTTGTGCACCTCGATATCTTTTGTTGTAATAGTCGAACTGGTATTGACCTTGTAGATCAAGCCATTCGCACCACCCTCGAAACTAATTTTAAGGTTCCTTCCACTCATGGTCAGGTTAGGAAGAAAACCATCCACAAAATCATCAGAAGTCACAATAAAATCTTTGATGATGTGATCGTAGGCAATCTTTTTCAGTGTATCAGCCGGGAAATCGTCCAAAGACGATTTTCCTTTCGATTTGTAAAACTGAAACATCGCATCGTTATTCGGAACAAAAAGCGTGTACTTTCCATAAGCCTTTAGCAAACCAATCACCTCGGTCCGTTCAAGCAAATCGGTAAATTCAGAAAAGGACTCCGGGTGATTAATCAAATATTGCCCAATGGTCTCCCCTTTAAAGGTGTAATAGGTGTCGCCAACAACATCACTGTTACAACTTGACAACATAAACACCAAGCCCATAATTACAGCAAACCCAAGCCCCAGTAGCCGATACGTGCGTCCTACTGTTATGGAAAATTTATTTGATCTGTTCATTTTATTTCTATCCATGATTCAGTTTTTTATTGGTTGATTGCATTGTCACCAGTGGTTTTATAAAATGGATTTTGCGTCAACGCTGTATTTGCCTTCAACTCATCATTATGAATTGGAAGGTAGAGGGCGTCCATAACAGACATTTTTGAAGTTTGAATACCAGAACTTCCTGAGATCTTTTTCATGACATAATTTAATAATGGTGACGGAGAATCAGCTCTACGCGCCAGACGCATCAAGTCAAACCACCGTTTACCTTCAAACATCAGTTCGCGCTGACGTTCCCGTAACAGCAATTTTTCCAGGTCGCCTTTTGTGTTGTAGTTTTCTAGTTTCAATGGTTCTGTTCCAACTTCAACATTTGAACGCATGTAAGTCATGTTAATCAGGTTCATCACTTCCTCGTTATCAGTTCCAAGTTGAATCAGAGCTTCCGCTTTCATGAGAATGATGTCCGACAAGCGATAAACAATCCAGTTCGCCGTTGTATTCCGGTAAAAATAGGAACTCACTTTACTATCCGGATTTTCCCGGCGCAGGGCGCCAGCATATTTGAACACATAATATTTATCGCCTTTCTCATTGAGGAAATCCTTTTCACGAAGGTCATTCTCACTTTCCAAACCACCGGAAGTCAAATAGCCAAATGGGCTGTATTGTCCTGTTACTAATATGGCGGGGAAACTCCATTCTCCATTTTCATTTCCATAGTACCCTAAGTAATCATGCAATACTTTATTAAACTGGTTATCATCATCGAATTGTAATTCAAAAATACTCTCTGTAGAATTTCCCTGGTAAAACACTTTTGATAACACATCCTTACCATCAACGAGTTGCAAGTCACCAGGGTTGTTCACAATCTGATCGCACATTTGCACGCATTTATCATACTTCTGTCTCCACAAGTAAATATCGGCCAGTAACGCCCGAACTGCATTCTTTGTCACACGCCCCTTATCATACACATTTGTATCGTACTGATCGCGGGCATATTTTAATGCCGTTGTCAAGTCTGATTCAAGATGATTAAGAATCGTATCTTCTGGTGATTTTGCTATGTTGTAATTCTGTGCGTCATCGATACTTGGTTGATCAATCCATGGCACTTCTTTAAACGTTCTAACCAGGTAGAAATAGGCCAACGCCCGAATGGTTAATACTTCGGCTTGCAGCGAGTGAAGTTTTGAATTGGTGAAATTTGCATCTTTATTGACCACGTCAGGAGCATAGTGCAAAAAGTTATTGCAATTATTTATTACAGCGTAAAATGATCCCCACTGACAATAACCATTCGACGGCGAAATATCGATATTCAACATTTTATACATATCTGATGGTACGCTGTTTCCGTAGGTTACATCGTCTGAACGAAGCTCTCCCCAAACCAACATGCGACTCATGCAATCATATTCCGTTAACGAACGGTAACATGCTGCTACCACCTGGTTTACCTGACTTTCATTTTGCCAGAAATCTTCCAGAACAACTTCACTCTCCGGCTTAATATCCAGCCAGCTCTTGCTGCACCCCCAGGTTCCCGCTAAAAGTACAATTAGTCCTAGTATTGAAACTATTTTTTTCATTTTCTTCCCTTTTTTAAAATGCAACAGTTATTCCCAACGTACAATCTTTTGAACGTGGCGTTTTTGATCCATCCTTACTCACGCCCAGGTTTCCATACCCAACTTCTGGGTCAACCCCTGTATATTTGGTCAATACGAACAAGTTATTGATTGTCAGGTAAAAGCTCAACTGCTTCAGATTCAACTTCTTTAATTTTGCACGTGGCATACTATAGTTGAACTGTAAATATTTTAGACGTAAGAATGAACCGTCTTCGACGTAGCGGTCGCTTCCCAACCAGTTATAGCCATAGCTATACAATGCACGAGGCATATCAGTTACATCACCATCTTTACGCCAGCGCCAGTTAACTGCGACACTTTGATTGTTCAGTCCATACATATTCTCAGCATCCATGCGTGCCGCATTTACAATCTTGTTGCCGTACCGGAAATTGAAGAACGCATTCATGCTAAAGTTTTTATAATGAATAGTCGTACCAAAACCGCCATTCATTTTTGGATTTGAGTTTCCCAAATAAACGATGTCCAGTTCGTCTATCGAACCGTCATGGTTAATGTCTTCATACATGGCATCCCCACCTCTGAACTGGTATTCATTACTTTTACCATAGGCAAAATACATCGGCAGCGGTTTGCCATCCGCATCAGAAATGACATCCCCGTTCTCATCACGTGCAACTGGAGCATTTTCCTGTTTCCCTGGAATATATTTATTGTATTGGTAAACGCCTTTATATTTAAACCCGTAGATCGATCCAAATGAGTTTCCTTCCTGAATTCGTGACAGGTAAGTACCATTATTGTAATCGTATTCACCATTATAATTGGCCAGCACATCGTCCCTCAGCTTCACAATGGTATTCACGTAGTTGGACATGTTGAAATTAAAGTCAATCCGGAAATTTCCGGCCTTGATGGCGTCATGCGTGTAGAAATTCAATTCCCAGCCATCATTATCCATGGTACCAACATTCTGCGTTGGAACGTTAGAATATCCTGACAGGCTTGGAATCTTCAAATCATTAAACAGAAGATCCTTTGTTCTTTTATTGTAGAAATTGATATCAAAAACAAAACGATCATCCAATAATCCCAAATCCAGACCATAGTTAAACGAAGTCGTTGTTTCCCATTTCAAATCTGATAGCTGCAGTGAAGTTGGCCGTGTCGCAGGCATATCAATGTAACTACTGTAGGGTGAATAGCGACTGAAGTATAAATATTCATATCGCGGCTGGTTTCCGCTAAGCCCCCAACTGGGGCGAATAGCCAACATGCTCAACCACTTTTTCGTTCCATCCATAAATGGTTCATCAGAAATGATCCATTTGGCCGAAAATCCCGGAAAAGTTCCATACTTGTTGTTGTTTCCAAACTTTGTACTTCCATCCCGACGGACGGTAGCATCTAAAATATAGCGATTTTTATAGGTATAGTGTGCTCTTGCCATGATCGCATTGGAGCGATAGGAAGAACGGCCCGTCCAAATTCCGTCCAGGTATCCATCAACTGTGGCTGACGTGATTTTATCTGAAGGTAAGTTTGTGGTTGTAATTCCCTGGTTGGAGTTGTTTCCCGTTGTAATTTGAATAGAACCATATACCAACAAAGAATGATCAGGGTTATAAATTTTCGGTCGCCATGTAATGTTGTTGTCAGCCCTTACAGTCATACTTTCCGATCCGGAACTCTCAGCATGGTTAGCCGCTCCGTCATTCCACGGAGTATTCGAAACTTCCTTGGGTAAAAATTTAGAAACCTCATTGTTGTTGACATCAAACGATACATACATGTTGTAACGCAGCATTTGCACATCCGGATTCAACAAATCATATTGTAGCCGGAAGGTTGGCAAGATGCGGTAGTTCTTTAAATCATTTTTGGCCAGATTCGCTAATGCCACCGGATTTTTCAAATCACGCTGAGCCCCGTTCAAATTCGATGAACGAGAAATGTTGTAGTAACTATCGGTATTGTTCCCCTGCAAATCCTGCTGGTAAATACTTACGTTCGGCATTTTCCGATAGGCAATTCCCAGGAGGTTTTCATAATTTCTTTGGTTATCGGTATAAGTAAATGAAAATTCAGAAATAAATCGAATTCTTTTTGAAACTGAATAATCCAGGTAAGCACGAGAAGAATAACGACTCATCTTCTGTCCAATCACCGTTCCTGTTTGATTCAGAAAACCTCCTGAAACACGGAATCTTGCACGTGCTCCTCCCCCTGAAACGGTAATGTAATGGTCATTTTTAAGGCCAACCTGTGTCACTGCTTTTACCCAGTCGGTGTTATTATTAAAGTTTTGATATTCCGAGAATGAAGGGTCGTACAAAAATTCACGTACATTAGCTGCATTCTCACTTTGTTGCGGGTTGAAATACTCTTGTTTCATCAACATGGTATAATCATCACCATTCAACATGTTTAAGCCTCGTGGTTGCACGGCACCGGTCAGACGGTAAGAATATTGAACTCGTGTTGGGCCTTTGGCACCTTTTTTGGTTTTAATGACCAATACGCCATTGGCCCCCTTTGATCCCCAAATGGCAGTAGAAGCAGCATCCTTCAAAACGGTGATCTCCTCAATATCATCAGGATTGATACTCAACATGTTTGCAAACTGCTCCGTATTCGCAGTAGCAAAATCAAAATTGGGATCAACCTGCGTTTCATAAGGAATACCATTGACAACAATAAGCGGCTGTGTACCGGCATTAATTGAAGTTGTTCCCCGGATTCTCATTGCCGTTCCGGAACCAAGGTCTCCGGAGTTAGCAACGATATCGAAACCGGCAACTTTCCCCTGCAGGGCATCATCAATCGAGGTCACCTGGATTCCTTCAAACTGTTTTGTATCAATTGTTTGAACAGCGGTAGATATTTCACGTTTTGGAATGCTATATGTACCGTCGTTAACCGCCTTTTGAGCTTTCACCTCAACAGCATTGATCTGTTGCGTTTCCTCCTTCATCACTACGTTAATGGTACTCTTATTACCAATATCCTGTGGTTGGGTTTTAAACCCAATGAATGAGAAAACCAATCGGTTAGATGCATTTTTCACTTTAATGACGTAATGCCCGTTAATATCGGTCGTGGTAGCACTGAAGATCCGTTTTTGACTATCCACCTCAACCACGTTAACGCCCACCAAAGTTTCGCCATCAGTACTTGAGGTCACCGTACCTTGTATCACCCTACGAGTTACTGTTGACTGTCCCAGCGAGAAGAAAGGCATCAGCAAATAAATAAATAGGATTGTTCCTGCTATTCTTAATTTCATAGTTTTAGTCATTTTATTCGAACCTCAATACGTTATCAATTTGATGAATGACGGCTGTTGAAGAAGTTGTGATGGATGATGAGGTAAAGTCTTTACCGGAACCAGTACCGTCAATCTCTTTATACGCCTGGGGATTATCACTGAATATATAATCGCGAGCCATGATGTTGTATAAACCATTGTCCTTAACAACCTTGGCCGTACCGTAAGCTTCGGTTTTCAATTCCAGGTTACTTCCATCACCAGATATTCCAAGTTTGAAATATTTATCCTTGTAAGTTCCGAACTGGGAAGGTTTATCGTCCGTTTTGATTGTCGCCGTCTGATACAATTTATCGACAGGATCGCCACTGATAAAGATTGAATTATCCTGAAAGTGGTAACGGACAAATCGTTCTAACTTACTAATGGCAGCTGCTTTTGCCGTACCACCCTCAATGGCATTGATCTGATCCCAATCCTGAATCACTCCGTCATCAATCGCTTTTTGAATCGCATCATTGGTTGGCACATAGACCGTATAGTTAAATGTATTGAAGAATTTAATGCTGTAGTCAACTCCGTAATAATTTTTTTTCTTCACAAATATTTCACTGGATGTACCATTAAATCCAACTAACAATTGGAAAAACTTATTGAATTCCGGAGTTGTACTCAATATACTATAAACGGAACGCAATGGAGTTTGAATCGGCTTATCAATAAAGTAAGTATTACCGTTTTGCTGTTCAAATACCCCATTTGGTATAACATGAGCTTCTTTCCCTTTCTCAATATCATCTCCACCTTGCACAGTTAAATTTGTTCCGCTTCCTTCAATTTTCAACGAGTTACCATTCTTGGTAAAATAATATTTTGAACCAGATTCAACATCTCCAATGACAATGTGTGAATCAAGCAGATCTTGTAAACGATTTGAGAGGAAACTTTCACTTGTGATTACAGCCAATGAATCACCAACCTCTCCGGTTGTAGCATCAAAACTGTAAACTGTGGCATTCACAGTTGAAGTTTTGGTGTTATACCAATATTTCAGCGCTGCCTTTACGTCCTTTGCATAAGCTAAAGGATCGATGTAATTGGTAAAGAATTTATCGGTTGGCACAAAAAAGCTGTAATGACTAACCAAGGAGTTCAGGTATAACCGGAAGTCATTTTGACGAATTGCCCAGTTAAAGACTCTTGTTTTCTCACTGAACAGAACCGGTCCATAAACAGAAACATAGTCATCCGGAGGATAAACCTTTGATGTTTCATAAACCACACCATTCACTCCAACATAAGAAGCTGTGACATCAGAAGGACTAATTACAATCGGTGAGTTTTCACTATCAGTCAGCTTATCAAATCGACTGGGAACTGTTGCTATAAATGACGTGCGCATATGCCTTTTCAGCAATAGCGCCACAATATCGTTTGGAACATTATCCCAACTGCCGTACCGTTCTTTTAAAACGATTCCACTTCCTGTCTGGAAATAAGCTTCCATAGCTGCGTCAGTCGGAGCCAAAATGGCGGCCATATCTTCCTGCAATGCGGCACCGGTCGATGGATTTACATAACTGTTGTTGCCCGGATTATATGGTAACAACAATTCGCTGTTAATCGATTTTCCATTTGGGTAAAATGTAGCTCCATTATTATTTTGGGAAAAATACCGTTTTTCGTAAATCGAATCAATTTGATGATCCGGATGAATTTGATTGTAAGCTTGTGTTTCTGAACCATTATAATAAGGGGCACTATACCGATCCAGCAGGCCGGAAAAGATTGTCGTATTCGGATCTTCACGCAAATGCTCAGCAATATTAACCGGCGGTATCAATACATTTTCCAACACCTGGATGTATCCATTTTTACAAGTTATATCGCGTTGTACAACCTTGTCATTGAATACATGGGCATCATTTTCCTGTCGATCTTCTCCGGTGATCAATTTAAAATCATCATTTGTAATTCCGTCAACATCCATCGTGCCTTGTAAAAAGTACACAATAGGCCAGGAAGTCGCGTCTTTGAGCAAATACATCCCCTTACTCCTGTGCGAATCCCATAGGGAACCTTTAGGAAGCATATTGCCTGATTCAAAGGGAATTGTATCAATCACTGAAATAGCAGTTTCACGCCTCAGTGCCTTATCAAATACCAAGCTTCCGTTATAAAAATTAGCAAGGGTTTCCATCAGGTAAGCATTATTGATCATCCCAAAATTCAGAATCAACTTCTTCTGAGTGAGTGAAAGGTCGCTGTAGCTGGATACCCCCCAAGGGTTGTTTTGAAAAAAACGATCAAAGGCTGCATCATCAGCCACGAAAAGTGTTTTACTTCCTGTTTTGGCCAATACCGATGTATAACCAACATCGTCAATCAACTTTACATAGGTATCGAAATTACCATCATTTTTAAGATAATCGTAAATACTTGCACCAAGCCATTCCGGCTCTTTGTTGTCGTACAAATACTCATCTTTACAGGAAACAACCCATAAACTACTGATAAGAAGGATGCTCGCCACGATGGCTCGCTGAACAGTTTGTTTCCGAAATCCTTTTTTCATTGTTTGTGTCGATTTAATATTACATTATCCCGAAATTTAATCACCAACCAAACTTAAACTGGTTGATAACAAGAAGCCCAAAACCTTTAAATCAGTATTTTAGAGCTCTTGTACTCCTCAGCTTGAAGAGCCAATTTCTTTTCGTTGAACTTTTAGATTACGATTAATTTTCATTGCTATATTCGTTTCTAATTACTTCTTTATAAACTTCGTGGTTCCGTTTCCTTCTGCTTTCAACAAATACACACCAGCCTTCAATGAACTAACATCCAGCGAATTCATCACTTCAGACTTCATCACCTTTTGTCCTGCTAAATCCATAATCTGAACCCAGGTTGGTGTTTTGAAATTGAAGTACATTGTATTTTCTGTTGGATTTGGATAGAAGCTGACCGGGTTCGGCATTGTATTTTCCTCAATGCTGGTTTGGAAATCCGGCTGATCTGCCGCGATGTCCATAATCAGCCACCCTACCTGGTCTTTGTGCATACTTGAAATTCCACCAGAAATTTCACGTTGCTTATAGATTTTCACTTTGTGGTCACCCGAGGAATAAAAGCGCAAAGTCGAAGCAAAATTATCTTCAGAAGTCAACATGCCGGCAAAAAAGGCTGGTTCTGTATATGACGTATCATAAGGAATTTCAATGGGTGATGACGAGAGACCACTTCCTGCAGCCGTTTGTCCTACGGAAATG
>DATFMO010000375.1:0-9654 GCA_035266925.1 Sunxiuqinia sp.
AGACTATGCCGAAACCAAGCGTACACCTGATGGCTTACTCGATTTTGCTGCCGTTGCGCGAGCCAACGAAGCTTCACTGGAAGGCTCTCAAGCGATCATCAGCGCTTCGGTCAATAACCACGACTGGTACGGATTACTTTCAACCTTGACCACAAAATGGAAAGGTATCGATTGGACTGCTGGGTTTGACGGACGTTACTACCGTGGAAAACACTACTATGAAATCAAAGACCTGCTTGGCGGAGACTTTTTCATGGACAATAAAAACTTGAACCGTGCTGATGACACCAAACTTCAAGTGGGTGATAAAATCAATTTTCACAACGATGGTGTGGTAAGATGGGCTGGCTTGTTTCTACAAGGTGAATACAAAAACGACATCACTTCTGGATTCTTATCTGTTGCAGCCTCTCAAAAAAGCTACCAACGTATTGACTACTTCCAATACACACCCGGAAACCAAAAAACCGATTGGCAAAATTTCCTGCCTTGGAATGTCAAAGCGGGGGTAAATTACAACGTAACAGAAAAACACAACTTCTATATTAATGCAGGATACATCAAGCGTGAGCCGACTTTCAGTAATGTTTTCCTGAACTACACGAATGAAATTAACAGTGATGTGAAATATGAAACTGTAATGACCGCCGAGGCTGGTTATGGTTTCAAATCTAAACGACTGAAAGCTAAAATTGACTACTACTGGACAAACTGGCTGGACAAAGCGCTGGTGAAAAACCTGCAAGGCGTTTACGCCAATATTCCCGGAATCAATGCCTTGCACCAGGGGCTGGAAGCAGAAGTCACTTACAAGCCAATCAATAAGGTTACTTTCCGTGGCATGCTTTCTTTAGGAGACTGGATTTGGCAGGACGATGTCAACTTCACGCTTTACAACGATCAACATGAAATCATTGACACCTACCAGGCTTACATTAAAGGTGTACATGTTGGAAACTCCGCACAATCTACTGCTTCTGTAACAGCCAATGTTGAAGTGTTACCCGGATTGCGTATTGGTGTTGATTACCTGTACCTGGCTAAAAACTATGCCGATTTCGATCCGACAAACCGCACAACAGCTAGCGAAAATGTTGATTCATGGCAAATGCCAAACGTTGGCATGGTTGACATGAACATGAAGTACGCATTTAAAATTGCAGGAATGAATGCCAACCTATATGGCAACGTCAATAACCTGCTGAATACAGAATATGTATCTGATGCGACCGATGGAATCTATCATGACCAGTACTCTTCTTTGGTCTACTACGGTTTTGGAATGACATGGTCAACCGGACTGAAGATTGAATTTTAATTGAAAATTGAAAAAATTTAAGACAATGAAAAAGATATTATCATATTCGTTCGCTTTGGCATTGCTTTTTTCGGCCTGCCATCCCATGGAGGATATCAATAAAGCAATAGACGACCAAAACCCAATTACGAATATCAATAAGGATATTGCTGTTACTTTGACTGACGCAGACTATGAAGCCATGAAAGGGAATGTGGCCAAAGACCATGCATTTAGTGCCAGCGACCCAGCAAAAAATTATATCCCAGCATTTTTAAAAGATCTACACCCGGCATTAACAGAGGGATCCGTAGCCAATATCACCTATAAATTGAAAAATGATTACCCTGATTTAACGCCTTATACAAAAGCTCCGGAATACGAATTATCAGATGCTGATTACGAAAATGCATCAACGACCATTGGCGTGGCCAAATATTTTTCACCGCTCAATCCGGCTGACAAGTATTTACCAAGCATCCTTAACTCTGCAATTCCTGACGCACAAGATGGCGACATTTATTTGGTTAGCTACATGTATTCTGATGTTGAACCAAAAGAATCAACTATTCAGGACGTAACAATCTTTTCTTTTGATTTTACGGACGACTTGGGTGATTTCACACCAATCAGCATCACCGGTGATCAAGTATGGATCCAAGATTCATACAGTGGCGATGGATACGCTAAAATGTCCGGATATGCAGGTGGCAACGTTGACAATGAGGATTGGCTGATTTCACCGCAAATCGACTTGACAGGATCAACAAACACCACTTTCAATGTGACTCAAACTGCAAAATATGTCAACGACAAGTGGGATCAATTGTCTATTATGATATCAACTGATTATAATGGTACAGATCCAACTTCAGCTACATGGACGACACTGACTTTACCAAACCTGCCAACTGGAAACGACTGGACCTACGTCAATTCAGGTGATGTTGATTTGAGTGCTTTTGATGGTGAAAAAATTTACATTGCCATGAAATATGTGTCTAATGCTGATGTTGCTGCAACCTGGGAAATCACTGATCTGGCCGTAAAAGGACAAAAGGTTATGACGACAAAATCAGCGAAAATCACTGATCCTATTGCTATCCAGGAATTCTACACTTACAATTCTAACTGGAAAAAAACATCAGATGCCTATTATGTGACTACTCCTGACTTTGACTCCATGGGTGAAGGTTCCGGAGAGCCGGGTCAATACAACAATTTCTCAAGCTCAATCAACCCGGACAATTATCTGCCACAATTGCTACAGTTGAAGTTTCCATATGGACAAGAAGGTGATGTCATGAACGTTGCCTATAAATATTATAGTGGTGAAGTAAAAACATACGGTGATCAATACTTAGTGAAAGATGGTATGTGGCAAAAATATGATCCAATTGTTGTGAAAACGGATCAATTTATCCTGGCCAATACAAACGAGTGGGTGTTCGATCCAACAGTGAACTATACCATGACTACCGATGATTATCAAACCATTGTCGACTATGTGAAAACCAATATCGATCCGAGCCACATTTCCAGCTATGGAGACAGTGAAGATTATTTTGGAACAAATGCGCACTATGCGGAATTCCAGATTGGCTCAACCAATTTTGACCATGACCAATTTGCAACCTGGCAGGATGCTGTTAAAGAAGCGATTGGCACTGCGTTCCTTCCTGATAAATTCCCCAATGCAACTGCAAAGGTTGATGGTATCGACGTCAACTACAAAGTGACTTTCGCTATTTATGAAAGTGGCCAGATGGTCAATTATGTAATCACATTTCAATGTACCAAATCAGGACCAAATCCTGAATTTACATACGTTGACGGACCAACAAAAGAATAATTTAACCCATACTAATAACAAGCCATCCTGCTCGAATGGGATGGCTTGTTTATTTTTTGGGTGATCCGTTTTAACGATTTTCTTCAATGATATGTCTTTCCGATCGTATAAAAACTGAAAGTGCAAAACAAACAAAAGAGTGAATCATGATAATTTCAGAACTTAAAATAGGGTTACTAGCTGCCCTGCTTTTTTTCGGTTTGATTAGTCATGCCCAACCCGTGGGTTATTACAATGGTACCGAAGGGAAAACCGGGGATGAATTAAAAAACGCTCTCAATCAAATTATCAGCCATCATGTTGATTTTGGTTACACGTTTACCAAATACGTCATTAATTATTCTGATGCTGATCCAGACAATCCAAACAATGTGATTTTGTTTTATTCCCAAACCTCACGCGATGCCTCCAACTACGGCAGCGGTGGTGACTACATCAACCGGGAACACGTTTGGGCAAAGTCGCACGGTGGTTTTACCAACCTGCTGCCCATGTACACGGACTGCCAAAACCTTCGTCCTGCAGATGCATCGGTCAATGAAGATCGTAGCAACAAAGATTTTGACATTGTGCAACCGGGCGGCCAACAGGATGCCGAAGCAACTGAATGTTACTACACCGATTCAACCTGGGAACCCGGGCCGATGACCAAAGGCCAGGTTGCCCGCATCCTGTTCTACATGGCTACCAGATACGAAGGGAACAATGGAGAATTGGATTTGAAACTGGTTCGCCATAACAATACCTATCCTTTTCCAGAACATGGAAATTTAGATGCTTTGCTGAAATGGAACAAGGAATATCCGCCAACAGCGTTTGAACGTCGACGGAATGAGCGGCTGTACCGCATCCAGCAAAACCGGAACCCATTTGTAGATCACCCGGAGTTTGCCGATTTCATCTGGAACAACAAAACACCTGATGACATCAGCTTTTCAAGCTTCAGCATGAATCCTGAATATCCAACACCGCGAGATCAAGTTTCAATCTCAGTAGATATTACCGGGGAAAAAACAGTCAACCAGGTTTCATTAAACTGGGGGAAAACCGACGCTGCAACAGACAACCAAATGGCCATGCAAGCTTCCGGGAATACCTATTCGTCGACTATTCAGCCGGCCAATTACCAGCCGGGTGACCTGATCTACATGACCGTTGAAGCCCAAACAGCAGACTCGACCTATTCGTGGCGCGGAACATACCAGTTCCCTGAAAAAATGGAAGCAGCCAGTATCACGCCAATTTCAGACGTTCAAAGCACCGGAGATGCAAGCCCGATGGTTGGGCAAGAAGTTACGATTGCCGGCCGAGTTACAGCCAACTTCGATTATTCCTTTTACCTGCAAACGAATGACGCCACACGGAGCGGCATCAATGTTTACAATACGTTATTCAGGGGAAAACCCGGAGACAGCCTGGTGGTTCGTGGAACCATTTCAGAATACAACAACCTGACAGAAATTGGCGATATCAACTACACCTATAACTTCCACGATCAAAAAGAAGTTTCATCAACGACATTGACATCGGCCGATTTGAATGAGGATTACGAAGGCATGTTGGTGACACTGAAAAATGTGCATTTTGAAAAAGCGGGACAAACGATGAATGCTAACACGTCGTTCACTTTCACTGATTCAAATGGAAGCGGCGTAATCTTCATCAGCAGTGGTTCACGATTGATGGGCAAGCCACTACCAACCTACAATGTTGATTTAACGGGAATTGTTGAACAATACAAAAACACTTATCAACTAATTCCACGAAACATGGACGATCTAAAATTAGCAACTGATGTTTCTATCTCAAAACAACCCCAAGTCAACGTGTACCCGAATCCGGTTCACGATATATTGCACATCAATTCGCCAAAACCGATGAAACAAGTTTCGATCTATAATTTGAATGGTCAGCGAATAATGACGCTTAAAAGCCACCAAAAACAAATTGAAACTTCAACATTGAATCCGGGCGTCTATGTGTTGGAATTCATTGATGCCAACAATCTTCCGGGACGAACAAAATTTATTAAACAATAATTCTGAAGCGCAAGTTTTTCACAAAGAAAGGAGCTGATAAAATCAGCTCCTTTCTTTGTGAAACGAATAAGTTGTCAAACATTCTTCCGGCGTTCTTTTTTTCTTGTTTTTAAAGAATATTTTTAAGATTTTTGCATACCTACCAGTACCAACCGGTTAGAAAATAGTTTTAATACTAATCAAGCTATAAAATGAAACGCTACTACTCAATTATTACTTTTTTCATGTTGCTGATTGCCGCTTCGTGTACCAGCAAGTACAAAAACGTTCCGTTTGAAGAACCCAATCCCAAACCCTGGGATGATCCTCAAATTGTAGAGATCAACAAAGAAGCACCACGTGCTTACTATATTCCTTATGCCACAACTGAACAGGCCCGGGAGAATGATAAATGGGAATCACCGGATATCCAATCATTAAATGGAACCTGGTTGTTTCACTTGTCGCAAACCCCCGATCAACGTCCGTTTTACTTTTTTAAGGACGATTATGACACCCACGACTGGGACCACATCAAAGTACCATCAAACTGGGAATTGCAGGGATTTGACTACCCGATTTACACGAACGTAAAATACCCGCATCCCAAAACACCGCCCATCATTACCGGCCCACACAACCCAGTTGGTTCGTACAAACGTACCTTTGAAATTCCGGCAGACTGGGATGGCAAAGACGTGTTTATTCACTTCGGTGCCGCCAGCTCGAATCTGAGTGTTTGGGTGAACGAGCATTACGTTGGTTACAGCGAGGACAGCAAAACACCAGCTGAGTGGAACATCACCAAATACCTGAAAAAAGGCAAAAATACGCTGGCTGTTCAAATTATGCGTTGGTGCGATGGCAGCTATGTTGAAGACCAGGATTTCTGGCGTATGAGCGGCATCACCCGCGACGTATTTCTGATGGCCCGCAACAAGCAAAACATTCGTGATTTCCGCGTTACGGAAAATTTGGATGACAGCTACCAAAACGGAGTTTTCAAAGTCGCTGCAGCGTTGGTGAACCTGGGAGATGCACCCAAAAATGTGACCCTGCAGGCCGAACTGCTTAATGGCGACAAATCGATGAAGAAATTCGAAAAAGAAGTGTCTCTCCAACCCGGAAATGACACCATCACTTTTGGTGATACATTCCCGGATGTGAAGAAGTGGACCGCAGAAACACCGAACCTGTATCTGTTGCTGCTGACCCTGAAAGATGCCAATGGAAAAACCATTGAAGTTCTGCGTCAGGATGTTGGGTTCCGTCGCATTGAAATCAAAAATGCTCAGCTGTTGGTGAATGGAAAAGCCATCTATGTGAAAGGCGTCAACCTGCACGAACACAATGATACCACCGGCCATGTGCAAAACACTCAAACCATGCTGAATGATATCAAATTGATGAAATCGCATAACATCAACACCGTACGTACATCACACTATCCGGAACCTGAAATGTGGTACGTACTCTGCAACAAATATGGTCTTTACCTGATCGACGAAGCCAACATTGAGTCGCATGGAATGGGCTACGGAAAAGAATCGCTGGCCAAAAATCCACTTTGGGGCAAAGAGCACATGTACCGCACGGTTAACATGTTCCAGCGCGATAAAAACCAACCATCGATCATCATTTGGTCAATGGGTAATGAAGCCGGCAATGGCGTCAATTTTGAAGCCGATTATGCGTATCTGAAAAAAATAGACAAAACCCGTCCCGTTCAATATGAACAAGCACACGGTGGAGACGATACGGATATCTTCGATCCGATGTATGCAAGTATTGAAGGTGTGATCAAATATGCAAAGTCAAACCCAACAAAACCACTGATCCAATGTGAATATGCTCATGCTATGGGAAACAGTGAAGGCAACCTGCAAGATTATTGGGACGCCTATGAAAAATACCCCGTATTACAAGGTGGTTGTATCTGGGACTGGGTTGATCAAGGACTCGTGAAAACCGATTCAACAGGTGAAAAATACTGGGCCTATGGAGGCGACTTCGGACCGGACACTGTTCCGTCCGATGCCAACTTCTGCATTAACGGACTCATTAATCCGGATCGCACGGTAAAACCGGAATTACTGGAAGTGAAAAAGGTCTATCAGAATGTCAAATTTTGGCCGGTTAACCTGAAAAGAGGCGAAATAAAAATCAAGAATGATTTTGCTTTCCGCAACCTTTCTGACTTCGATATTAGCTGGAACATCACAGCAGATGGGAAAGTGGTTGAAAAAGGTGATCTCGGACAGATTGACCTGGCGCCACAAACAACGAAAAATTACGCCATCAAATACAATATCGACCCGAAACCAGGAACCGAGTACTTCCTGAATTTCTCAGCCAAAACATTGAAGAAAGAAGGCCTGATTGATGCCGGTTACGAAATCGCAGCCGAACAAATGGAACTGCCATATCACAAAGCAGCACCAACCGTAAACGTAGCGAAATTCCCGGCCATCAGCAGCCAGGAAACCGACAAGGACATCACCATTAAAGGCGACCATTTCAGCGTTGTGTTTGATAAAACTGCCGGATTGATAAGCAGCTTCAAATCGAATGATACTGAGCTGTTGAAAAATGGTCCGGTCCCAAATTTCTGGCGGGCACCAACCGACAACGATTTCGGAAACGGCTTGGATATGCGCAGTCGTGTTTGGCGGAAAGCCGGTCAAAACCGAAAAGTTGTTTCGGTAAAACGGACTAAAAAGTCGAACAACGAAGCAGTTGTCAAATTCAAGTTCGACCTGACGAACAAAGCCGGCGAGAAAATTGCCGATTACACGTCAGAATACACAGTCTATGGAAGTGGTGACGTGTACGTGAGCAACCATTTCCAAATCACCAAAGATAAACTACCGGAAATCGTCCGCATGGGGATGAACCTGGTGATGCCTCGCAGCTTCGACCAGATGACCTGGTACGGACGTGGCCCACAAGAATCTTATTGGGACCGTAAAACCGGTGCATTTGTCGGTCTGTATTCAGGAGCTGTTGCCGATGAAGGCTGGGCCTACATTCGCCCGCAGGAAAACGGCAATAAAACCGACGTTCGTTGGATGACCATCACAGACAACGTGGGCAAAGGCTTGCTGTTTGTTGGTGAACCACTGCTTTCAGTGAGTGCCCATCACAACATCATGGAAGACTTTGAATCAGTTCCACGACCGGGCAGAAGCACTGAAAGAGGAGTCAATAAGCTCGTCAATCGCCACACCAACGACGTGAAGCCGCGCGATCTGACTTCAGTAAATGTTGACTACAAACAAATGGGTGTTGGCGGCGATACCAGCTGGGGTGCATGGACACACGGCGAGTACCGGTTGACCAAGAAAAGTTACGACTATTCATTCCGGATGAAGCCAATCAGTTCAGGTGATGATCCCGTCAAACTCGCAAAAGAAAAACTCAATTAGTACGACATAACGAATCAAAAAAAGTCCCTGGCCAGCTGATTTATTGCCAGGGCTTTTTTTTGGAGTTTGATGAGTGAATTTGGAATTTGTTCTGATAGCTATCGGGATTGGTATTTTCAATCTTACGGTAAGGTTTCATTCTCAAAACATTTCAGGATTCTTAAGTGTTTTTTTATAGGAATTCGTAATTTTGCAGCCTTATACCAAAAAATAAACCAATAAAAGCGTATTCATTCCAGAGAAAGGAGAATTTTAGATGGAAAAGTTATTGGTACAGGAAATGCTGGAAGAGAAAGGGTTTATCGACGAACAAATAGATCCGAAATTGCAGTTGGTTGAAGAAATCAATCGCCTGAGAAAAGAGAAAAATGCGGTCATTTTAAGCCACTATTATGTAGAAGGTGAATTACAGGACATCGCTGATTTTGTGGGTGATTCGTTGCAATTGGCGAGAAAAGCTGCAGAAACCGACGCAGACGTCATTGTGTTCGTGGGAGTTCATTTCATGGCGGAAACTGCTAAGATTATCAATCCTTCCAAGAAAGTGATTTTGCCCGACCTGAAAGCAGGTTGTTCGTTGGCCGAATCTGCTCCTGCCGACAAATTTGCCGAGTTTAAAAAACAATATCCCGACCACGAAGTCATTTCGTACATCAATTGCACAGCCGACCTAAAAACAATGACAGACGTTGTTTGTACCTCATCCAACGCCAAACAAATTGTGGAAAGCTACCCCAAAGATGCCAAGCTGATTTTTGCTCCGGACAAAAACCTGGGTAATTACATCAACAGCATCACCGGACGCAACATGGTTCTTTGGGACGGAGCCTGCATGGTGCACGAAAAATACTCATTGGAGAAAATCATCGAACTGATGGACACCCATCCGGATGCTGAATTTATCGCCCACCCTGAATGTGAAAAGCCGGTACTTTTGTTGGCTCAACATATTGGCTCCACTGCTTCTTTGTTAAATCATGTTCAGGAGAGCCCGTCTAAAAAATTCATCGTGGCCACTGAAAGCGGTATCCTGCACCAAATGAACAAGGTTTGCCCCGACAA
>DATFMO010000376.1:0-6646 GCA_035266925.1 Sunxiuqinia sp.
AAGGATTCTTCTCAAGGAAAGACGTGGTGAGCTT
This sequence comes from Sunxiuqinia sp., assembly GCA_035266925.1. Taxonomy (GTDB): domain Bacteria; phylum Bacteroidota; class Bacteroidia; order Bacteroidales; family Prolixibacteraceae; genus Sunxiuqinia. The sequence goes on from DATFMO010000376.1 coordinate 35, forward strand.
TTCATCAAAATTATCGATGTGCTCGTGCGAAGTTGCCAACACACTGATATCGCTAAAAATACCTTCACCATTCACGATTTGACTGATGGTTTCTTTGGAGGGAGAATCGTAATACGGACTCTTTTCATTCTTGAACAAGCCATCCACTAACACCTTTTTATCATCGACCTGAATCAAGAATCCGGCATTGTCAATGTAGGTTACTGTAACCGTTTTGTTCACCGAATCCGGCTTTTCAAGCGATCCTGCATTTGCCTTCAAAAAAGCAAAAACCATTAGTATTAAAAAGAGGGAAATAGTTCTCATTAATAATTTAGACTTGTCTACCTGATCGTTCATCTACACACTCATGAGCCACAAATATAACACTCTATTGATTAATTTGTTGCTTTTTGTAAATGTAACAACATAATTTTAAAAACCAATTTATGCATTCATTAAAATAGCAGCTTCTTCTTTACTAAAAACGAAAATAAATAAATGGTTGTAAACCAGCACCTGCCACAAAATAAATCAATCCAACCAACAGTAATACAAGTAAAATTTGAACTGTGAAATGAAGTTCGATGAAAGCTCCACGGAGCCATTCTTTCCAACGATTTGGTATCCAAATGACAAATAGCCCCAGAATGAAAATACCAATTACATAGCGGTAACTCTCCCACCCTGCAGCCAGGTTCTGTGGGAAAAAGTGATGCCCAACCTGGTAAAAAAACTGGCGAATCGTTGCTTGATCTTTTGCCCTGAAAAACAGCCATGCAAAACTGATCACCTGAAAAGTCACAAAGATCGAAAGACCTCGTTGCCAGAACGACAATTTATGCCCAAATCCCAATGTCTGACGCATCAATTTCTCCAGCGCTAATCCAAAGCCATGAACAGCACCCCATATTAAAAATCGGAGATTGGCTCCATGCCACAGCCCGCCTAAAATCATCGTAATTAGCAGGTTAACATACATCCGAACCTGTCCTTTTCGATTTCCGCCCAAAGGGATGTACAAATAGTCGCGCAACCATAGCGACAATGAGATGTGCCAGCGATGCCAAAAATCGGTGAGGCTGGTCGCTTTGTAGGGCGCATTAAAATTCACTGGGATTTTGAACCCCAGAATTAACGCCAGACCAATGGCAATATCGGTATATCCTGAAAAGTCACAATAAATCTGTAATGAATAAGCATAAACGGAAAACAGATTTTCCAGGCCCGAATATGCGAGCGGCGCTTCAAATATTCGATCGATGAAATTTACGGCCAGGAAATCGGCGATTACCATTTTCTTGAACAAACCTTTTGAGATCAAGAAAATGGCGTGGCTAAATTCAGCCTTCTTTAACCTGAAACGCTGATACATCTGTGGAATAAATGAAGCAGCACGAACTATTGGTCCGGCAACCAACTGTGGAAAGAAACTCAAATAAAAACTGAAATCCAATGGGTTTCGCACCACGTCTGAATCACCACGATAGACATCCACCAGGTAACTAATCGCCTGAAAAGTGTAAAATGAAATACCGATCGGTAACAAAATCGAATGCTCATCAGCAGCATTCTTCACCAGTTGATTCAATGCCCAGCCTATCCAGTTGAATACCTGCCAATGGGTGTCAAACAACCAATTGATGTTATCGACCAAAAAGTAGGTGTATTTGAAATATCCCAAAATCAGCAAATTGAAAGAAACAGCAATTGTCAACCATGGGCGCTTCAAATTCGGTTTGGCAATCAACAAGCCGAAACCATAATTGGCTAAACATGAAACAATGAGCAACAACAAAAAAGCACCGCCCAACTGATAATATATGAACCAACTGACAACCAGCAGGTAACCATTTCGAAGCGGGCTCTTTTTATAAACCAGCGAATAGATGCCCAGAATCAGCGTAAAAGCCACCCAGAATGCAACTCCCGTATAAAACAGGGGCTCCGCAGGATTGTACTGCCAGATGCTACTGATTATATGTTTAAGTTGCGCTGGCATCTATTGTTTGTGCTGTTCAGTTTTCAACTCGTTCAGAATTAATTTCCCTAATTCTTTTCCAATCGCATCTGCGCCCTTTCGTGAAAAGTGCGTATAGTCTGTTCTTCCGAGAGCAGGTTTCGCATTCACCCAGTTGACCATTCCTCCAGCACCTCCCATGAACTTCTGCAAGTCCCAGAAAGCAGTATGGTTGCGCCCGGAAATTTCCCGTTGAATAGCCTTTATAGTCGGAATATTTGGGTAGGAAATAAATCGGCCGTCTTGCTTTTCGGCCATGTCCGACACACCGACAATCAGGATAGGAACATCGGGGCGTACCCGTTTTAAAAAATCAATCTGGCGTTGAAAATGGCGTTTAAAGTTGGGATAATCATCGGATTCGTAGGGCACCAAATTCACTCCGAAGTGAAGTACAAACAAGCCCACGTTCAGCTGGTCCAATATCTGTTTGAGCTTTTCCTGATCAGACCATTCAAAGGTTGGATACGAGAGACCACGCAATGCCACATTATCTACAAAGATGCCCGAATCAGATTCCAATGACAAGCCACAAATATTCAAGGTGTCTTTCACCTTAAAATCGAAACGAATATCATCTGGAGTACGGTTAAACTGAAAATCCAGTGTCGACACTTTTTGTTCCGGCTTGAGTGTCCCCGCATAGATTTGCGTTCTTCCCTGCTGAACCGTAACCTGGCTAGTGTCTTTTGCCCAATAATACAACTTCATGATTTGGTAGTCGGGCTTGGCTGAACGACGCTTAAATCGTTGAATACGAAACCAACCATTATCATCCTCTGGCGTTAGTATCGTATTCTTAAACAACAGGCTTTGGTTCACAAAATCTTCGTCCTGAAAGGATTTGATTTTCCAGCCATCTGAAAGCTCAATCATCAAATGATGCGGGGTATTGTAATATTGGTCAAGCGGCACCAACCCCGGCCCTTTGCCTCCAAATTTCTGCTGCAGTGCCTCCCGGAGTGATGACGTGATCCGGTCATTCTCGACTTGGGAATCACCGAAATAAATCACCCGCACAGGCAAAGCGGAAGTGGGATGTTGCAATTTATTCCATAGGTATTGAAAATGAGTTGAATCATCAGGCACGAACACCAAGGTGGTCGGATTAAAAAGTTGTTGTTGTAATTTGGTTGATTTTTCTGCCGATTCAGCCAGAATCGGTGCTTCTTTCTGCACCTGAATTTTAGTGGGTTTTTCTTGCTTCACCGAATCAACGGCCACGGGTTGAACTCTTTGCAGGGCCGGTTGCGGGTTTTGATTTCCTGTTAAATAAAGGAAAGTCCCCAAAACAACTATGATAGCCAGAAAGTATAGGAATTCCCGAACCGGTGTCATCATCAGATTTTAGCTTCCGAATGAATTTTCCTGCAGCTAAATTGTTGAGTTCTTTGAGAAGAACAATTACAATTCAGGATGCAAGTATCCAAAGTTTATAAATTCATTGATCCCGACAGCGACCGGAATCAAGTCATTTCACTCTTGAAACCTGAGTTTCACGAATAAATGTAAAGCTAAAATCGGGTAACTGCAAATCGTTGAAAACCCAAACTATGATTTCGGTTTGATCTTCAGCTTTTGTCCCGGATGAATCGTGCTTCCACTTCCCATACCGTTCCAACGCATGATATCGTGGTTGGAAACCCCCGGGAATTTACGAGCGATCGACCAAAGATTATCGCCACGTCGAACCGTATAATAAACATAGTCGCCACGAACCGTAATTTGGGGATCGCGTGCGCTGTAAGCTTTTGTTACCGGCTTTTTATTTTTGAAAGCCTGCTTTTGAGCAAAGCTCATGCTATTCACGTCTGCATAAAAATCGCCCTGTCCGCTGGGAACATAAACGGCTAACTTCTGACCAACACGAATCAAATTATGATGAATGTTATTCCAATACCTCAAATCGGAAGCCCGAACATGAAACCACTCGGCAATATAACCAAGATTGTCACCATGTTTCACCCGGTAAATCACCTTTTCCTTTCCTTTAACCGCTGTTGGATAGTAGGAACTTCGACTACGCGGATTGATAATTTCGTTGTGTGGAAAAAACTCGTCCCGTTTGTATGCATATATGGCCTGTTCGTTGTCAATATAGTCAGCCACCAAGTCAATCGGAATTTTCAACGCATAGGGTTTATCCTTTTTCGCCGGAATAATATCCAGTCGATATTGTGGATTGAGCGCCCTCAACTCGTCAACAGGAATGTTGATCACATTCGAAATTTGTTTGAAGTTCAGGTAGCTGTTTACCATGATTGTATCCGTGACAATCGGAAAATCGGGGTATCGTGGGTGCAGGTTGTGCTGTTGATAGTAGTTCATCACATAGGCAGCAGCAATAAATGCAGGTACATATCCACGTGTTTCTCTAGGCAATCGATAATAGATTGACCAGTAATTACGAGTTCCACCAGAACGACGAATGGCCTTATTGACGTTTCCTGGCCCGCAGTTATAAGCGGCGATCACCAAGTGCCAATCGTGGTAAATATCATAGAGGTCTTTCAAATAGCGAACTGCTGCCTCCGTTGCTTTCACGGGATCACGTCGCTCATCCACAAATGTGCTGATCTCCAACTTATACATTTTCCCTGTTCCATACATGAACTGCCACAAACCAACAGCATTGGCTCTTGAGCGGGCAGCCGGGTTTAAAGCCGATTCAATAATGGGCATGTATTCCAACTCTAACGGCAAGTCATATTTATCCAGAATTTTTTCGAAGATGGGAAAATAATAATTAGCCAAGCCGAGCATCATTTCCACTTGCCCCCGACGACGTTGCGTGTAAAGTTCAATAAAGTTTTTAACAGTCTTATTAAATGACAAATCGATGTATGAATCAATAGCTTGAAGTCGATTGATATACACAGAATCAGGAAGCGAAACGATTTTCGTACTATCATTTACAGAATCATTTGGAATTGTTTGAAAGATATTCTGCATGTACCAGGTATTAAACAGGCTGTCAATCTTTTCGGCAAACAGATCGTTCAAGTTCTCATTCGGAGTAACATATTTTTTCTCATACCCATGTATCGTATCTAGTGCAGTGACTTCAATTGTTTTGGCTTTTTTGACAACGACTCGATCGTCATTTTCACGTCGATCTGCAAAGGTTTGCTGACTAAAAATTACAATCAATAAAATGGCTAATAAGCGAATCGGTTTTCTCATATCCTCCCTTAAAATCTTATCCTACAATGAATTCCTATCAATCTCTGATCCAGGCAATATACGGGCCCTGGCACCCATTTAAACGATAAATCGTCACTAATATCAAAATCAAAAAAGTTGGCATCAACACTGGCATCAATCACATTCAGTGCGTAAAATGCCGCCGTTGAAATAATGACCAAATCCCTGTTTCGTCGGGCCAAATCTTTTGCTCCCTTCAACGCTTTCGTGAACTGCTGTTTCTGGCTCGCATTCGTCAAATCCCAACGACCTTCAAGATTTAAATCCTCAAACGAATTTGTATTGGGATCCGTATCTACTATATCGGAATAAGCTTGTCGATATTGTTGATACTGCGTATTATTCCAATTAATAAAATATCCGAACGTGCCGAAACCTATATAAATCAACGGAACTTTCCAATATTTCTTATTATAAATTTGACCAAGTCCTGGTAAAACAGCAGAATAAATCGTGGCTTTCCTTGGTGAATGCTCCGGTTTGTCTTTGACAACCTCAATCGTATCTGCCTTTGTGATTTCCTGTCCAAATGCAACAAATCCTGCCAGATTAAACAGGATGATGATCATGGCTATTTTAAAGTAGTTCAACGTTTCTGATTTTTTGAATAGAATCAGCCATTCAGCTTATCCAGAATACCAATAATTCGTTCGAGGTCTGTGGAAGAACCAAATGGAATAACGATTTTCCCATTCCCCTTATCGTTGAGCGTAAAGTCAACTTTAGTTTCGAAAAAACGACTCAAATGTTCCTTGAGTTCTCCATATTCTTCCGGGTATTTCTTTTTAGGTGTGGCGGCTTTTGGTTTTATCCCTGAACCATTCAATTGGCGCACCATATCTTCAACTTTGCGTACCGAATAATCATGTCTCAGAATCTCTTCATAAATGGATAACTGATCTTCCGGGTTCTTCACGTTGATCAGAGCGCGGGCATGCCCCATCGAAATCGTTTTATCCACAATGCCTTTTTGGATGGCAGCCGGCAAGCGCAACAAACGTAGATAATTCGAAATGGTAGATCGCTTTTTACCTACCCGATCGCTCAGGTTTTCCTGGGTCAACTTGCATTCGTCAATCAAACGTTGGTATGACAAAGCAATCTCGATGGCATCCAGATCCTCGCGCTGGATATTTTCCACCAAGGCCATTTCCAACATGCCTTCATCTTCGGCAGTACGAACGTAGGCCGTTACCGTTTTTAACCCGGCAATTTTTGAAGCCCGGAAACGACGTTCCCCAGCAATTATCTGGTATTTATGGTCATCAACTTTTCGTAAAGTAATCGGTTGGATAATGCCAATTTCCTTGATGGACGCTGCTAATTCCTGCAACGCATCATCATCAAATTTTGTACGGGGTTGAAACGGATTGGCCTCAATATCCTCAATCGCAATCTCACTAATCGCC
>DATFMO010000377.1:0-2927 GCA_035266925.1 Sunxiuqinia sp.
TGGGGAAGTTTAATGGCTGGTGCAGCAGGTGTCGAGTGGTATTTCGGTTATCGCTATCCAAACAACGATCTGAACTGTGAAAACTTCCGTAGTAGGGCAAATTGGTGGAAACAAACAAGGGAGGCGCTTGATTTCTTTCGAAATTATTTGCCTTTTGATCAGATGCACGAAGCCAATGATTTGCTTAAAGTGAAAGGAGCGTGGTGCTTTGCTGATGAAGGGAACGTTTATGCTGTTTATTTGTCCAAGGGAACTGCGAATCAAACAATCAAGATACAATTACAGCCAGGAGAATACAGTGTTCAATGGTACAATCCGATTTCTGGAGGATCATTACAAACCGGTTCCGTTACAGAAATTTCTAACGGAGATGAATCAACGTTTGGACTGCCGCCGTCCGACGAAAGTCAGGATTGGGTGGTGTTGATCCGAAAAACAACTGAAAAGTCGCAAGCTGATAGCTAAACTCCGGATCGTTCGGCTCACATTTTGACATTTTAAAGAATGCGAATATAAACTGAAATTGAACTGAATTCTAAATAAAACATCTATTTTTGAATTTGTCTACATGGGAATAAGCCGATATCCAAATCAAAAAACGCAAGCTGGAATGAAATTAACAGCCCTTTGTCTGCTTCTATTTTTAAGCATCAACCTATTCGCTCAACCATTGGAAGCCAACCTCAAAGAAAGTGAAGTTCCCAATTATAAATTGCCGGAATTACTGGTTTCCAAGAACGGCCGGAAAATTAAAAATGTCAGGCGTTGGGAGAAAATTAGACGACCCGAGCTTCTTAAAATTTTTAATCATGAGATTTATGGCAAAATTCCAAAGAAGATTGATCTCTCGGATGTCATGGTGCATGAAGCTAATGGCGAGGCTTTCGACGGACTGGCTAAACGCAAGCAGGTTGAACTGATTTTTAAACAGGATGATAAAGAAGTTGATATTGGATTGCTGCTATATTTGCCGATAAATAATGAAAAAGCACCCATTTTTTTAGGCTATAATTTTAGCGGAAATCACACGGTTTCAAAAGATCCAAACATTCGATTAACTGAGTCGTGGGTGCAAGACGACCCATCATTGGGTATTGTACACAACCAGGTGACAGAGCAGTCTCGTGGGGTTGCCAGTGAACGCTGGCCGATCCGGAAGATACTGGAAGCCGGCTATGGTGTGGCCACTATGTATTGTGGCGATGTGGATCCTGACCGCGATAACTTTCAGGATGGCATTCATCCATTCGCCTATGACCTGGGGCAGTTTCATCCTGGAAGTGACCAGTGGGGAACCATTACAGCATGGGCCTGGGGACTTTCCAAAGCGATGGATTATTTGGAGACTGATCCGGATGTGGACTCTACACGGGTTGTTGTTTTTGGGTGGTCTCGTTTAGGAAAAGCTGCTGTTTGGGCTGCCGCCTTGGATCAACGTTTTGCCATGTGTATTTCCAACGAATCCGGGTGCATGGGCGCAGCCTTGTCGCGCCGCCGTTTTGGGGAAACTGTCGCGATCATCACGCATCATTTCCCTTATTGGTTCTGCGAAAACCTGAATAAATATTCCGGGCAAGAAGATAAATTGCCGGTTGATCAGCACGAATTGCTGGCATTGATCGCGCCACGTCCATTGTATGTGGCCAGTGCCACCGAAGATTTGTGGTCCGATCCGAAAGGGGAATTTTTATCGGCTGTTGCCGCCAGCAAAGTGTGGGAATTGTACGGTAAAAAAGGCTTGCCTATCACGGAAATGCCAGAGCCAGATACACCAGTAATGGATGGAGATGTAGCCTATCACATCCGAACCGGCAAACACAACATCACCAATTACGACTGGACCCAATACATCAAGTTTGCCGACAAAGAGTTGAAGCCAAAGGAATAAACTGTTTGTGGTTACCAATTTCGACGCATTGCACGAAGCTGGATGTATGTGATTGGTCATTTGTCATTAGTGATTGGTCATCGGTTGACGATCCCTAAATAAGGTTGGCATTTTGGATTTTGGAATTTATCTGTGCACTGTCAGGATTGAACAGGATAGGCTTTCCCTGAATTTTTGGTTATTTTGATTTTTATTGAATAAAATCGTCAAACACAATATCTTATGCAAAAGAATCACTATTTGGCTTTCGATTTGGGAGCATCAAGCGGGCGCGCAATCCTCGGAACCTTGGAAAATGGGAAACTTCAATTGACTGAGGTTCATCGCTTTGAAAATCAAATGCAATACATAAACGGGCATTTCTTCTGGAACATTTTCACTTTGTTTAGTGAATTGAAAACTGGGTTGAAGAAATGTATCCAGGAGCATGGCGTTCAACCCGAATCAATCGGTGTGGACACCTGGGGCGTCGATTTTGTGCATCTCAACAAGGAAGGGATGATCATTTCACTGCCGTTTGCCTATCGTGATTCGCGCACCGACACGTCAATGGAAGATTTGTTTGAAGTGGTTCCGAAAGACGAAGTGTATTTGCAGACCGGCATCCAATTCATGCAATTCAACAGTTTGTTCCAGTTGTTTTCCATGGTGAAGGATCAATCATCCTTGCTGGAAATTACCGATAAGATTTTGTTTGTTCCTGATGCTTTGAACTACCTGTTTTCAGGAGAGGCAGCGACTGAATTTACCATCGCCAGCACCAGTCAAATGATTGTGCCGGGCAAAAAGGAATGGCAAAGTTCGTTGTTGAAAAAGGCAGGGATCGATGAATCATTTCTGACCGAGATTGTAGAGCCGGGAACCGTCATCGGAAAAATCAAGGAGGATGTGGCCAAAGAAACCGGAAGTGATCCTGTGCCGGTTGTTGCTGTCGCCGGACACGACACCGCTTCGGCCATTGTATCGGTACCGGCAAACGATAAAAATTACGCCTACATCAGTTCGGGAACCTGGTCGTTGATGGGCATAGAAAGTGAAG
>DATFMO010000378.1:0-8778 GCA_035266925.1 Sunxiuqinia sp.
ATGGTTGCCATCAACCAGATTACAATAATTCGACAGATCCGAATCACGCAGCAGCTAATTTCCCAACTGATTGTGAATCCTGCCACACAACAAATGACTGGAAACCATCAACTTTCAATCATGATGCCCAATATTTCCCAATTTATAGTGGAAAGCACAGCGGTAGATGGAGCAGTTGTGCAACCTGCCATACCCAACCGACTAATTTTGCAATTTTTACTTGTGTGACCTCTTCATGCCACACGCGGGCACACAACCAGGATCAAGGAAGCGACGGTTGTTATCGTTGTCACCCGACAGGGCAAGGAGATGATTAACATTGAATAGTAACAAGAATGAATGGAGAAATTCTACTTCAAATTGAACAGTTTAAATTTTGAACAATGAAAAAGTTGTTGCTATTCATCTTGATTACATTTTTGTTTGGGCAATTGAAAGCACAGACACGATTAATTGAATTCCCCGGAAAGGTTTCATACGTCACCGCACAAAACATTTATGTTCGTTTTGATGGAACAAATAATATCCAGGTCGGCGATACGGTGTTTGTTCGTCGGAATCAACAGGTGCAACCCTTGCTAATCGTCGAATCAAAATCGTCGTTATCCTGTGTGGGAAAACCATTGAATGGAATTGAAGTTTCGATGGGAGATGAAGTGTTTGCCCACATTGCAGTACCCGAGAAAAAGGCAGTGGAAGTAGCGAAGGAAAAACTGCCATCAAAGATGAATCAACAAAAAGTAGTCAAACAACCGGCAACGCAAGAAGAGAATCTCTTCCGGGAGAAAATCTATGGACGTATTTCAGCGTCGTCCTATTCCAGTTTTTCAAAAGCAACAACGTCCAACAGCACACGTCTTAGGTATAATTTGTCGTTAAAAGCTGATCATATCAATAATAGTTGTTTTTCGGCTGATGTTTATACAACGTTTACACATCTGGCAAATGATTGGACTGCTGTACAGGGCAACCTATTTAATGCGCTAAAGATTTACAGTTTTGCACTGAAATACGAACCTGGAAAACAATCGCAAGTTTGGCTGGGCCGGAAAATTAATCTCAAGTTGGCGAGTATTGGCGCCATTGACGGACTTCAATATGAAACAGGATTGAAGAACTTCCGGTTTGGAGCAGTTGTTGGGTTTCGACCTGATTACAAAGATTACAGTCTGAATACAAAATTGTTGGAATACGGCGGTTACGTTTCACATGAATATAAAACTGAAACAGGATCTGTCCAGACTTCATTGGCTGTCTTTGAGCAAGAGAATAGCGGCAAAACCGATCGTCGATTCGCCTATTTTCAACACAGCAATAGTTTGCTGAAAAACTTGTTTTTCTTTGTTTCCAGCGAAATTGATTTGTATAAACTACAGAATGGAATCCCAACAAACACCATTTCGCTGACCAGTTTGTATACTTCGTTGCGTTTCCGGGTATCCCGGCGATTGTCTTTTTATGCTTCCTATGATAATCGAAAAAATGTCATCTATTATGAAACTTTCAAAAGCCTGGTTGATCAGTTGTTGACTAATGCCAATCGGCAAGGTGTGCAATTGCGGGTTCGTGTGCGTCCTGCTAAATTTATGATGGTCGGATTGACAGGTGGGTATCGAATGCGTGACAATGATATCCGGCCAACTAAAACGCTTAATGGTTTTGCTTCGTTTTCTCACATTCCATGGATAAACGCTTCTGCGACTTGTACGGCAAATATTTTGCACACAAGTTATGTTGATGGAACTATTTTGGGCGTTCGATTTTACAAAGATTTGTTGAATGGAAAAATCTACACGAGCTTAGGATATCGGCATGTGAACTATGACTTTTTAAGTTCAACGAACAGTATGTTCCAGCATTTGGGTGAAGTTGATGTTACCTGGCGAATTCTTAAAAAGTTGTCATTATCCGCAAATTATGAAGGTACATTTGAAAAAACGACGAATTACAATCGAATTTATTTAAATTTGACGAAACGATTTTAAATTGAATAATAATTATTAGAATATTAAAAGAAAGACTTATGAGAGTAGTATTTGCAATGATTATGGGAGTTGTGTTATTCACATCATGTGTGCATAAAAAGAAGGAAAAAGTTCAACCATTAGATACTTCATCGTTGATGAACCAGGTTTCGGTTGACTCTGTGATTCAAACATCAGATTATACGTATTTAAAGGTGACAGAAAAAGGCAATACGTTTTGGATGGCCGCCAATAAAATGAATGCTTCGGTTGGTGATAAATATTATTACACCAATCCTTTGGAAATGAAAAATTTCAAAAGTAAAAGTTTAGACCGGGTGTTCCCTTCAATCTATTTCGTTCAGGATATTAGTTCCAATCCAATTAAGCCGAAGGAAACCAATAATATGAACACGATGACTGGGAAAAAATCACCCAAAGGGAAGGTGCTGGTCAAGGAAGACCCGAACATTAAAGTTGAAGTACCTGAAGGAGGCATTTCAATTGGTAACTTGTATGCATCGATGGAAAAATATGCTGGCAAAACAGCAAAAGTTCGAGGACAAGTGGTGAAAGTCAATAACAACATTATGGGTAAAAACTGGATTCACCTTCAGGATGGAACGAAAAATGGAGACAGTTACGATTTGACAGTCACTTCGACACAAACAGCGCAGGTTGGCGATGTCATCACTGTCGAGGGAACCATTGCATTGAATAAAGATTTTGGAGCCGGCTATTTTTATGACTTAATCATGGAAAATGCAAAGATTTCAAAATAGTTTTCATCTCGGCAAAATATTAACTGCCCATGAAGCGTTTGTAAATAAGTTGACGGATTAAAATTTTTAGAGCGATTCTAAAAAGGGTTAAAAAAGACTCCTCCATTTATTATTTGGAGGAGTTTTTTGTTGTTTGTTGGCACGGTATTCTTTTGTTTGAATGCGAATTCACGCTATACAGAGAAAGTTGCTTATCTTGTCGTATAGTTTAATGAGCTTTCTAAAACAAGTTTTTTTTTATGGAATGGTACCTCTATTTGGCACTTATCGGAGTGGGGCTTGTTGCCGGATTTATTAATGCGGCTGCCGGAGGTGGTTCCATGCTATCATTGCCTTTGCTCATGTTTCTCGGCTTGCCGGCCAACGTCGCCAATGGAACCAATCGGGTAGCCATTCTTCTTCAAAATATAGTTGGGGTAAATACTTTTAGAAAGCAAATGGTTTTTAATGTGAAAACGGATTATCGCCTGGCGATACCTGCTATTGTTGGAGCGATTGGAGGGGCACTGCTTGCTGTTGACATTAATGTGAAAGTGTTGCATCACATTATTAGTTTCCTGATGGTTTTTATGCTGCTAATCGTGATTTTTAAACCTGATGTTTGGGTTCGTGAGCTAGCAGGTAAAATAAATCCGAAACCAACCATTTGGCAATATTTACTATTCCTGGCGATTGGTTTTTATGGTGGATTTATTCAATTGGGAGTTGGCTTTTTTCTGTTGGCCGGGCTGGTTCTAGGCTGTGGACATGACCTGGTAAAAGCAAACGCCATCAAGCTATTCATTATCTTGATATACACCTTTTTTGCATTGGCTATTTTTGTTTACAATGACCAGGTTGACTGGATGAGTGGTTTAATGCTTTCGATTGGAAATATGACTGGTGCCTGGATTGGGGTTCGTTTTACCGTCAAAGGCGGAGCCAAATATGTCAGGTATGTTTTGATCATTGCCTTAATTATTGTGACTGTAAAATTGATCCTTTCCCTGTAAAATCAATTTGATAGAACATTATTTAAATTTTTTTTAGAATATTTGTTGCCCATTTAGTTAAATGGACAAAAATTCATTACATTCGAGATAATTTAGTCAATCAAAAGCGTGATTGATGAGAAAGGCACTGATTTATATATTCCTAAGCATATTAAGTTTCTCTACCTTCGGACAGGAGCATGTGGATAGTCTTCGGCGTATCCTTCCTGATTTGAAAGGGCAGGATCGTGCAGACGTGCTGCAGCAACTTTCATTCTATTATTCAAAGTTTGATAGTGCCAAGTGTTTTTATTACGCCGATCAAGCTCTCCAATGGTCCACTGATAATGAGAATAAAAGTATCAAGGCTATGGCATTCTTCAATAAAGCAGAATGTTATTACGCCTTTGAACGATATTCAAAAGCCCTCAATAATTATCAACAAGCTTTGGATTTGTTCAACGAACAGAATGACTCTGTCAATTCTTGTGAAACACTGAATAGCATTGGGCTGGTTTATTATTTTGAAGGTCAATATAATTCTTCCGCAAAAAGTTTCTATCGTGCTTTAGATTTTTTAAATTCAAATCAGACAAGAGGAAATGCAGCTCATGTATATTCTAATCTGGGGATGTTAAATAACCGGATTGACGACAATAATTCATCAATATATAATTACAAGTTGGCTGCAAAGTTGAATCGTGAGATTCACGATACTGCCAGTTTAGCTGTAAACTATAATGGCCAGGGCGTTGTTTACTACAGTTTGAATGAATATGATTCAGCTAAAGTCTATTACCAGAAGGCTCTTGATTTGTTTCGAATACTTAAGAACAAAAAACGAGAGGCTATTGCATTGAATAATATTGCTAATATCTATGTAAATGTAGGTGATAGCTTAAATCTTGCATTGGAGTATTACAATAAGGCGTTAACGGTATTTGAAGAATTAAATGATTTACGGAGTAAAGCTTTTGTATTGGAAGGTTTGGGTAGTGTTTACCGTGATGAAGGACACTTTGATAAGGCAATTTCTGCATTTAATAATAGCTTGCAGTTAGCAGAACAGCATCACCTGGGATTTTTCATCAAACAGCTAAATTATAACGATCTGGCATTAACGTACGAGCGACTCGGAAGAGTTCAGTCTGCTTTCAATGCGTTTAAAAAATATAGCCAATTTAAGGATAGCCTGCTAAGTGAGGAACGATTAAATCAGGTAGCCGATTTAGAGAAAAAATATGAAACTCAACAGAAACAGGCGGAGATTAATCGGCTTAATGCTTCGAGACAAATCGATCATCTGCAGATTAAACGTGACAAAGAGCTTCGTTCATTCGGGATTATTATCATTCTATTGTTGGTTTCAGTTACGTTGATCATATCGATTGCGTACATTAATAAACGCCAGATTAATGAGATATTAAGTAAGAAGAACGCAAAAATTGAAGATCAACGTCTGGAATTGGAGAAGTTGAATGCATCGAAAAACAGGTTCTTCTCAATCATCGCACACGATTTAAAAAATCCATTTCATACTGTGATGGGATATTCCTATCTATTGGATGACGAATATGAAAATTTGCCGGATATGGAGCGCAAGCGATATGCGAAGGGCATTCATAGATCGGCGAATTCAATCTTCCGGCTTTTGGAAAACTTACTGGATTGGTCACGTTCTCAGACAGGACGTATAAAATTTAATCCGCGAGAACTGGATTTTAGGGATATCTATGACAACATACAAACGCTGTTAAAGCCGTCTGCAGATCAAAAGCATATTCAGTTAATAGCTGAAATCGATGGAGACGCTAAAGTATTTGCCGATCCCATGATGCTGGAGACAATTTTGAGAAACCTGATGAATAATGCCATCAAATACACCAATCAGGACGGTTGGGTAAAAACCATTGTTCGTAATGAAGGAACTCGATTACAAGTTTGTGTTCAAGATAATGGGGTGGGGATTGATCAAATGGAACTGTCAAAGTTGTTCCAGATCGATTCTAATGTGCGACGAAAAGGAACCAACCAGGAGGATGGCTCCGGATTGGGACTAATTATTTGCGAGGAATTTGTAAAAAAGAATGGCGGAAGTATTTGGGTTGACAGTCAACAAGGACACGGAAGCCAGTTTTATTTTACAATTCCCCGAAGTTAAATCAGGCTCCTTCAACAACCATCGCTTTTGCTAAGTCATCAGCCTTTTGCTTGCTAATTAGCTCTTCTATTAGCTTCAACGCAAACTTCATAGCTACACCGGCACCACGACCAGTAATCACATTGCCTGAACGTACAGTAGGGAGCTCAAGAATTTCAGCTCCATGCAATTCACTTTCGAAGCCCGGATAACAGACCGCTTTTTCCCCCTTTAAAATATTTAGATGCCCAAATACCAATGGAGCTGCACAAATGGCTCCCAAGAGTTTTTTATCGTGGTGAAACTGAATAATTTGATTACGAAGACCTTCGTGTTGATCCAGATTTTCAGCACCTGTCCTTCCTCCAGGAAGAACAATAACATCAATGGTTGAATAGTCAACCTCGGTGAATAGTTTGTCGGCCATGACAGGTATCTGATGTGAACCCACAACGTTACGATTATCGCTTATTGAGATTGTTGTAACATTGAGTTTTGCTCGTCGCAAAACATCGATGATTGTGATCGCTTCAATCTCTTCAAAGCCATTGGCTAAGTGAACAGCAATATTAGTCATCTTAAACTCCTTCCTTTTTAGTTGTCAATATCCATAAAAATAAAAAAAATGGTCCGTAAAAACGAACCATTTTGTACCCGATATGATCACTTATAACTAAGAACTAAATTGCGTATTCTTTTAAAGCTTTTTCTAATTTTTTTCGAGTGAAGAAAATCCGACTTTTTACAGTACCTAGCGGTAAGTTTAGTTTGTCGGCGATTTCTTTGTATTTGTATCCATCCAGAAACATTTTAAAAGGTACTTTGTATTCATTTTCCAAAGCATTTATATTCTTAATAATTTCTTTGGAACTGTAAAATGAATCTGGAGAAGGATAAATTTTGTCTTTCGAAAACTTCAAGTGGAAATCATTGTTAGCACCATCAAAAGTACTTTTCGCTTTCACATTTCTGCGGTAGTTATTAATGAAGGTGTTTTTCATGATCGTGTAAATCCAAGCCTTGAAGTTGGTGTTCTGCGTAAACTTATCACGATAAGTCAATGCTTTCAAAAAAGTTTCTTGTAATAAATCTTGTGCTTTTTCCTGATCAGATGTCAGACTAAGGGCGTAATACAAAAGTTTGTCTTGCAAACTAAGCAAAGCGTTGTTAAATTGTAGTTGTGTCATGGTTGGCGTATTTTTGTTATTATTGTTTAGAACAAATATAAATAACGAACGCAGTTTTAAAAAGGATTGTGCTGTCTTTTAATCTTCGATTTTATTTATTCGTGATAAAAAAAATCAATAGTCACTGATTATTAAAGCATAACAGCCAAATTGTTATTTCTGCGAATTAAGATAGGAAATCAAAAAAGAGGTCTAAAATCTTATTTTTATCTGGATTGGCTCTGAATTGTCGTTCGGATTTTGCAATTTATTTAAATATTATACGAACAAAAGATCGATATGATTGCAGTTTTGCCGAAATATTTACACCAGATGTATTTGTAATTTATGACTCAACTGTTTCCTATAACCAATTTCGACTCGTTATTGTTTCTAAATTTTCAATTTCTATGCAAAAAATCCATTTATGGATGGATTTTAGCCCAATTGATGCCGAAATACTGGACTGACAGGGATAATATTAAGTTACTGATTAGATAAAATGCAACTGATCGTCCACAAGGGTGTTTGCAATTTTCAACAGTTGAGGTAATCATTCTACAATTATTCAGTTCGATCGTTGATATATTTGAATCAATTCGTGTGGAATTCCGTTTTCTAATTACAGTGGGATATGACAAGCTTTTTGTGCTTGAAAAGTTATTTCTACATTTGCACGCTCATTACCTGAAAAGGAATAGACATCAATGAAAAAGTTAAACTTAAATCATAAAATTGCTGGGATCGTTAATTTCAGACGTTGGGGAAGACATAAGTTTTCATTGTTTCAGGCATTAAATAAACAGGTTCGAATTGCCGTATTGGTTGTGACCTATTTTTTAATTCCCGGACTGAATGAAACTTTTGCTCAAGCTGACAGCCTGAAAATAGCCAAAAAATATGACCTTGATGAGATTGAGGTTAGTGCTCAGCGAGCACCTGTGACTTACTCACAGGTGGCACGGATTGTATCCGTGATTGACCAGGAGCAAATTGAGGCGGCTCCGGTCACTAGTGTTCAGGACCTCTTGGAGTATGCAATGGGTGTAGATATCCGACAGCGCGGTGCAAATGGGGTACAGGCTGACGTCTCCATCCGCGGAGGTTCATTTGATCAAACGCTCATCCTACTCAATGGGATTAACATCTCCGACCCACAAACCGGCCATCATAACCTCAATCTGCCGGTCAGTTTAAAAAACATCAAACGTATTGAAATTTTGGAAGGTCCGGGCGCACGTGTCTATGGGCCAAATGCGTTTTCCGGTGCCATCAATATTGTTACAGAGCCTTCCCAAAATGATCGAGCAACTGTCGACCTTACTTATGGCGAGCATCAATTGCGGGATGTCAATGTTTCAGCCAATAAAAAATACGGCAAACTTGACAACCTGGTTGCTTTTGATAACCGTTCTTCTGCGGGATACATCAAGAATACCGATTTTGATATTTACAACTTTTTCTATCACGGACGTTTGCATACCGAGGAAGGCAGACTTGACATTCAGTTTGGACACACCGATAAAGCTTTTGGCGCTAACAGCTTTTACACGCCGAAATATCCCAACCAATTTGAGCAGACGAAAACAACTTTTGCAGCCTTAAAATTTGAGACCGGGAAGAAACTTCATTTTTCACCCTCAGTTTACTGGCGTCGCAACCAGGATCGGTTTGAGTTGTTTCGGCACGATTCGGTCACTTACCCGTTCAACTATCATTTAACTGATGTATTGGGAACATCGATTAACAGCTGGT
>DATFMO010000379.1:0-12419 GCA_035266925.1 Sunxiuqinia sp.
AAATAAAAGGAGATCCCGAAACAAGTCAGGGATGACTCGATATTGAAATGGTTTCACCTTCCTATTTCCAACCACCACCAAGTGTACGGTACAATGATACCACAGCATTCAACTGCTGCAGGTGGTCATTGACATCACTCAGTTGGGCCGACAGCAAATTCTGTTGGGCATTCAACACTTCAATGTAAGTGGCCGATCCGTATTTTAGCAATTCTTCCGTGTAATCCAGTGATTTTTGCAAGGCATCGAGCTGCTGTTGGCGAAGCACCATTTTTTTGGCAGCCGTGTCGTACATGCCCAGTGCATTGTTTACTTCCTGCCCGGCATTCAACAAGGTGTAGCGCAGGTTGTGCAGCGCCTCTTCCTGTTGTGCTTTGGCCACTTTCAAGCGGGTGACATTTCCCCGTTTGTTGAAAATGGGAGCTGCCAGTCCGCCCACCACACTGGCTGCAAAAGATGCCGGGTCGAGCAGCTTGTCGAGTGAGGTAGCACCAAAACCACTGGATGCCGTCAAGGTCAGGGCCGGATAAAAATACGCCCGTGCATTATTGGTCATTTCAAAGGCACTCATTACATCAAATTCAGCTTGCATCACATCAGGGCGATTGTCCAGTAATTGTGACGGTACCCCGGTTTTAACCAGCGATGCATCAATGGCGTTGGGCAAAGGATTCCGGTCGATGTTCCCGGGAGTGCGCCCCAGCAACAGGCTCAAGGCATTTTGTGTTTCACGAATCTGCTGCTCCAAATCAGGAATGGTCACTTCAGCTGCATAACGAGCCGCCTCACTCTGAACGATCGCTGCGCCAGTCACCCTTCCACTTTCTTTCAGCACCTTCATGGTTTCCACCAAATCCATGTTGTTCTTCACCGTTTGCCGGGTGATATTCAGTTTGGCGTCCAAGGCCGACAGGTTGTAATAAGCTGTGGCAATGTTGGCGATCAGGCGTGTTTGCACCGCTTTTTGTCCGGCATCGCTCGCAAGCAAATTGGCGTAGGCTGCACGTTTCGAACTTCTCAGTTTGCCCCAAATATCAACCTCCCAACTGGCTTCCAGCCCGAGCTGGGACGAACTCACTTCGCGAGGACCATCGGGATAAATGGATTTTGGATTACGTGTATAATTGACTGTTCCTCTGCCGTTGATCCCCGGCAAAAGAGAAGCCCGGCTTTGCGAAAAATAAGCTTCCGATTCTTTCACCCGCTGAATGGCAATTTGCAGGTTCGGATTATTTTTCAAGCCTTCTGCAATTAGTTTTTGCAAGTCCGAGTCAGAGAAAAGTTCCTGCCATGAACGGCTTGCCAGGTTGGCGGTGTCTGTTGCCTGTGTGCCGTAAAGTCCATCTGTATCAATGGAATCACGATGAAAATGTTGGGTCGTGTTACAGGCAAACAGCACAGATGCAAGTCCGCTTACCAGGATAATATGTTTGATTGTCGTTGTTCTCATCATTCAATTTGATTTTTCCTGAATTCTTATTCGAGGCTGTTCAATTCTGAAATTTCTTCTTTCCCTGGTTTCTTCACTTTTTCCTGCAGCGTTTGGAAAATGACATACATGGCAGGAACGACCAGAATTCCGATCAGTGTTCCAACAAACATTCCTCCAACGGCTCCAACGCCAATAGAGCGGTTTCCGTTGGCACCTACACCGCCGCCAACAATTAATGGCATCAATCCAAAGATGAAAGCAAATGAAGTCATTAGGATTGGTCGTAAACGTGCGGTTGCTCCTTCAACAGCCGATTGAACGATGCTCATGCCGGCGTGTCGACGTTGCAAGGCAAATTCCACAATCAGGATGGCATTCTTGGCCAGCAATCCAATCAACATGATCAGCGATATTTCCAGGTAGATGTTGTTTTCAACCCCCATAATATTGGCAAAGATGAAAGAGCCAGCAATCCCAATGGGCATCGACAACAGAATGGAAAGTGGCAAGATGAAACTTTCATACTGGGCTGCCAGCAGGAAGTAGACGAAAATGACACTCAGGAAAAAGATCAATAGCGACTGGTGACCCGAGGCCATTTCTTCCCTGGTCAACCCGGAAAATTCATAACCATAGCCAGGAGGCAAAGTTTGAGCAGCAACCTGTTGTACAGCTTTAATCGCATCGCCGGAACTGTATCCCGGGTTGGATGCACTATTCACATCAATCGACGTGTACATGTTGAAGCGGGTAATGTTTTCAGGTCCATACACCCGTTTCATCGTGATGAACTCGGTTATTGGCGCCATCTCCCCGGTGGAAGTTCGCACAAACATGTTGTTCAAATCGTCGGGATTGCCACGATAGTTGGGCAATGCCTGAACCATCACGCGGTATTGTTTTCCAAAGCGGTTGAAATCCGAAGCATAAAAACCACCAATGTATCCTTGAAGAGCAGCAAGCACCGAGCTGACCAATACACCAGACTGTTTGCATCGTGCAGCATTCACATCCACCTGGTATTGTGGGAAATTGGTATTGAACGACGTGTAGGCATATTGAATTTCAGGACGCTGGTTCAATGCTCCCAAAAATTGATTGGAGATCTGTTCAAATTTTTTGATGTCACCGCCTGTTTTGTCTTCTAATTTAAATTCTACACCACCGGAAATACTAAAGCCGGGAACCATGGGGGGCGTGAAAATGATGATCTTGGCGTCCTTGAATTGCGAAGTGGCGCCGTACAATTTGCCAATCACACTGTTGATATCCTGTCCGGGCCCTGTTCGTTCGCTCATCGGTTTCAAATCGCAGAAGATCATCCCGTAGGAACTTCCCTGTCCACTGATGAGGGATCGGCCAACAACCATGACCCGGCCTTCAATTTCCGGTATGTTGGATACCATTTGATCAACCTTTTCCATCACTTTTCGCGTTTGTTCCAGCGAGGTCGCTGGTGGCATACTGATGTTCATCATCATAATGCCAACGTCTTCTTTCGGAACAAAGCCGGAGGGAGTTGTCTTCATCAGATAGTACAAACCACCGGAGAATAAGAGGATCAAAGCGATGGCGATCCATCGCTTGGCCATAAAAAAGTGGGTTGTCCGCTTATATTTTTTCGTCATATATGAAAAGGACGTATTAAAAGCTGAATAAAACCGCTTCATGAATCCTTTTTGATGCAACGCACTTTCACTGTGTGGTTTTAGGAAAATAGCACAGAGTGCCGGGCTGAGTGTTAGTGCGTTAATTGCTGAAAGAACGATAGCCACAGCTAATGTGATTCCGAACTGTTTATAGAAAACACCGGTCGTTCCGGTAATAAAAGTCACCGGTATAAATACGGCAGCCATAACCAATGTGATGGAAACGATGGCTGTTGAGATTTCGCTCATGGCGGAAATTGCTGCTTCCCGCGCATTTGGTGCTCCCTGATCCAGTTTGGCATGCACCGCCTCGACCACCACAATGGCGTCATCCACCACAATTCCGATCGCCAGTACCAATGCAAACAAAGTCAGCAAATTGATCGTGAACCCAAAGAGATTCAGGAAAAAGAATGTTCCGATAATGGCTACCGGCACCGCAATGGCGGGAATCAATGTCGCCCTGAAATTTTGAAGGAAAACAAAGACGACAATGAACACCAGGATGAATGCCTCAAGAAGCGTGTGGATCACCTTGTCGATGGAACTATCGAGAAACCGGTTTGAATCAATGATAATGTGGTACTTTACTCCCGGAGGAAACGTTTTGGAAACATCCGTGATAACGCCTTTTACCTCGTTAATTACATCACGGGCGTTCGAGCCCGGAGACTGGAAAACAGCCATGGCAATACCGGGCTTGCCCATTGCAGCTGTCGTTGTTGAATAATTCAACGAACCGAATTCTACGCGGGCTACGTCTTTCAACCGGAGGATATTCCCGTTTTTATCGGCTTTAATAACAATATTTTCAAACTCGGAGGGGGTTGTCAATTTTCCCTTGTATTTAATGACATACTCAAACGACTGGTCATTTTGCTGGCCAAAGCGACCGGGCGCTGCTTCCAGGTTTTGCTCGTTCAAGGCAGCAACCACATCGCCGGGGACCAAATCGTAGGAAGCCATCACGTCGGGCTTCAACCAAATTCGCATGGAGTAGTCTTTCGAACCAAACACCATTGCTTCACCAACACCATTCACCCGTTGAACCTGTGGCAAGAGGTTGATCTGGCTGTAGTTCTGCAAAAATGTTTCGTCATATTTGCCATCATCGCTATAGATCGAGAAAACCATCAACATGCTGTTCTGCCGTTTGGCAGTGATGACACCTGCACGTGTAACTTCAGCGGGTAGAAGCGCTGTGGCGCGGGCAACGCGATTTTGCACGTTCACCGCCGCCATGTCCGGATTAATTCCTTGTTTAAAATATACCTGTATGTTGGCCGAACCATTGTTGCTGGCCGTCGAGGTCATGTAAGTCATGTCTTCTACACCGTTGATCTGCTCCTCGAGTGGTGTGATCACACTTTTCAACACCGTTGCAGCATCGGCTCCTGTGTAATGTGCCGAAACACTGATGGTTGGTGGTGCAATATCCGGGTATTGCTCAACCGGAAGGGCAAATAATCCCAGCAATCCCAGAATGACGATAATAATTGAGATGACCGATGAAAGGACCGGCCGTTCTATAAATCTTCTAAACATGATTGTTCTTTTTTATTTTTTCACCGGGATGACTGAATCTGTATTTTCCGATAAGTTTGGCATTTCTACAACTTTCGGTTTGATTGGCATATCGTTATGCAGCGATGCGATACCTTCTGAAACAATCTGGTCGCCCGCTTTCAGTCCTTTGGTGACCACATACGAATCTTTGAGGTTGCCAACCATCACATCAATTTCAGTATTCTTCACCTTGTTATCGTCACCCACTTTGTACACGAAATGTTTTCCCTGAAGTTCATAAGTGACATTCTGCGGAATGATGATCGCCGACTCTACATATTTCGGGATACGCACCAAACCGCTGCTTCCGCTTCGTAAAATACCATTTGGGTTTGGGAAGGTTGCACGGATGTTGATGGCTCCTGTCTGCGGATCGACCAACTCACTGGCTGTTTCAATGCGGCCGGGTTTTTCATAGACCGAATTGTCAGCCAACACTAACATTACGTCTGGCAATGATTTTAGCTTTTGCTGCAGGTTGTCACCTTGCAGTTCTTTGGTCAATGTCAGGAACTCTTTTTCGTTCATGGCGAAATAGGCGTACATCTTTTTCGTGTCGGAAACGGTCGTCAGTGGCGTGGTAATCGAACTACTCACTAAACTTCCAACCCGGTAGGGGAAGTTGCCGATGTAGCCGTCTGTAGGGCTGGTGATCACCGTGTACTGGAGATTGGCCCGGGCATTTGCCAGCATCGCTTTGGCTTGTGCCAGTTGCGCTTCTTTGGCTTTTAATGCCGCATCAACCGATTGCATGTCGAATTTGCTGATGATATCTTTATCAACCAATGGTTTTGTTTTTTCCAGGTTAATCCTGGCGTTGTTGACATCTGCTTCAGCCACTTTCACCTGTGCTTTGGCCGACCGGACATTGGCTTCAATATCATTGGCGTTGAGGCGAAAAAGCACTTGTCCTTTTTTGACGTACGACCCTTCGTCGACCAAAATTTTATCGATGTACCCGGGAATCCGCGGGCGGATTTCTACAGTTTGAATCCCTTGCAGGTTTGTGGGATAGTCTTTAAAAAGGGTGGTCGATTGTGGCTTCAGGGTAATTACGGTGTATTTTTTCACCTGGCCAGCCATTCCCTGTTGTCCTCCCCCTTCTGAGTTTGAACAGGAAACCGCTATAAAAAGCGACAAAATGAAAGCTAAATTTCGAAAATGTAACGTTGTTTTCATGGTAAGTATTGAATTGTTTTTCAAGTTGAGTTTATTTGCAATCGCAGTTTTCATCATCAATTCCGGCATTTGCCCGCATGGTTTCAACGACTCGTTCAAAAACTTGCCGGTCTTCCCGACTGACGCCTTTCAGCAGTTCTTCGGAAACCTGTTTGGAAATCTCTCTCGATCGATCAAGTATCTGTGTTCCTTTCGGGGTCAGGACCAGGTTTTTCTTTCGTTTGTCATTTGGATCAACCGAGCGAGTCAGGTATTTTTTATCGAGCAAGCCATTAATCTGCCGAAGCACAATCGACTTGTCTTTCTGTAAATGGTCCGCCAGTTTTTGCTGGGTGGCATCGCAGTAAAGTTGAATGCGAAGAAGAATAATAAATTCATCCAGGCTCAAGTCAATTGAATTTTCCCTGAATCTGCCCATCACTTTATTCTTATACACCCTGCGGCTTTGACACAATAAGTATCCGAGAGGCTTTTCCAATGACATCTGATTTAAGTTTGAAGCGCTAATTTAAATGGAAATAGTTGCACAAGTCAACTAAATCGCATTAAGAAAATGTTAATACATACTTCTTTGTCTTAAATTATTCAATTTGAAAGAATTAGAAATGGAACGAGTGCGGTGTGAGTTCAATTAATGATAGAATGCTTCACATGCCCAACTACCGCTCGTTACAAACGAGGCGTAGCGGGATTAAAAAAGGGTATTAAATTTTGGAGGTTCAAAGTTCAGGAATAGGCTGATCGTACCGGTCATCATTGATTTCTCCGGCTTTTTATCCGTCGTGCCCACCGTTCCCGAGCCACTTGTTGCATATCGGTTTCGGTATCTTTTTCGTCAACAATTTCCAATCCGAGAATTGTCTCAATAATATCTTCCATGGTGACTAAGCCTTCGGTTCCACCATATTCATTGATAACCAGGGCGATATGTTCTTTGTTGTACAGAAGTTTTTCAAAAACAACAGGTACTGTGAGATTTTCATAGCAGATCTGAATCCCACGTTTCTGATCTTTTAATAGCAGATCCTTCTCTCCATTTGCCAATTTTTCCAAAATGTCCTGTTTCAAAATGTAGCCTGTTACTTTATCAATGTTCTCATGAAAAAGAGGGATGCGAGAAAATTGCTGAAAGCTACTGTCTTGAAAAAAATCACTCATACTTAGGTTTTCATCTGCGGCAATCATCACCGTTCGGGGAGTCATGATCTTTTTCACTTTGATATCTTTCATTTTTAAAAGATTGATGATGGTTTTACTTTCACTTTCATGGAAAGTTCCTTCATCCATTCCGAGTGAAGCTAGCATAGCAACTTCCTCACGGCTCACAGACTGCTTGTGTTTCTTTCGGGAAATGGCTTTCGTTATAAATTCGGTGAATAGTACCAGAGGATAAGTAATGAAAATCAACACTTGAATGATCCGTGCTGACGGCAAGGCGAGTTCGCGCCAAAAGCGGGCGCCAATGGTTTTGGGGATGATTTCAGAAAACACCAATATCAGCAGGGTGAGGATGGCTGAAATAATTCCGAAATAGACCTCTCCAAAAAGTCGGGTGGCTTCAGATCCCACGCCTGCTGCTCCTATTGTGTGGGCAATCGTATTCAAGGTAAGAATGGCCGCAAGCGGACGATCAATCTGGTTTTTTATTTTTTTCAGTCGTTTGGCTGCCACATGTCCTTGTTGCACTTTTAGATAAATGAACGGAAAATTCACGGATAAAATAACCGATTCTAGAATGGAGCACAAAAATGAAATTCCCAACGCAAGTATCAAGTAAAATAATAGCATTCCCATAGTACAGTCGTTTATGAATCAAAATAACAAACAGATTGTCTTCTGCAAGTTCCATCAATTTTTGCAACCAGACAAAAGTTGAAAACTAATTTACGAGCGTGTCTGCAACTGTCAAGTGCAACTGAACCCAAACTCTTGTTGATTAAAGTTTGATTTTTCTAATTGAAAAAAATCCTTTGTTCATTGCAGGAAGCATCGATAGTTATAAAGCCAATAGGTGAGGAAATCGACCGAATGATCGAGTTTGTTGCTGACTTAAAAAACTGGGTGGACGAAAACTTGGGTATTCTGGAAGAAACCGTATAATTTTAACGGCATGAAACGAATTGCCTATTTCTTGATTTTGCTGCTTCTGGTGTCCTGTGCCGGAAAGAAGAAAGCGGATGATAAGAAAATCGCAGTTTATGCTGCCGCCAGTCTGACGAATGTAATTACCGATTTAGCTTCGAATTTCGAAAAAGAAAAAGGAGTGACCGTCAAACTGAATCTGGCAGCTTCGGGCACATTGGCCAGGCAGATCGATCAGGGTGCCGAAGCCGATGTGTATTTGTCGGCCAATAAAAGCTGGGTGGATTTTTTGGTGGGAAAGGGCAAAAGCCGGGAAAACAAATCGTTTGCCCGGAATGATCTGGTGCTGATTTCTCCTATTAATAAAGAGTTTCATTTTGAGCAGGTGGATTCATTATTAAAGGCAACAACAAGCAAAATTGCTATTGGCGATCCGGGATATGTTCCGGCTGGCAAGTATGCTATGCAGGTATTTAATTACTACCAGCTTGATTTGGATGCGAAATTATTGCAGGCGCAGGATGTACGTTCGGCTTTGATGATGGTCGAATTGGGAGAGGCCGATTTTGGGGTGGTTTATAAAACCGATGCACTGGAATCGAAAAAAGTGAAGGTTATTTATACGTTTCCGGAAAAATCGCACAAACCAGTTGAATATTATCAGGTGCTGATTTCGCAGAAAAATTTGGCAAAACAATTTTACGACTATCTTTATTCGCCCAACGCAAAAGAAGTGTTGGCAAAATATTCTTTTAATATAGATTGATACATTTATTAAATATCGGATTAACCGAAGCAGAGTGGTCGGCCTTGGCGATTTCCGTCAGGGTGTCGCTGCTTTGTGCTTTTATCTCACTGCCTTTTGCCGTGGTTTTGGGCTGGTTTCTGGCGCGGAAAAACTTTCGTTTGAAGCCGGTTTTCGAAGCTTTTCTGCATGTTCCTATGGTGATGCCGCCAGTGACAACCGGCTATGTGTTATTGTTGGTTTTTGGTGTGAATGGCTTTTTCGGCCACTTCCTGCAAGAGAAATTTGGGATAAGAATTGCCTTTAATTTTGCAGCGGCCGTTTTTGCGTCCATCATTGTTTCATTTCCACTCGCTGTTCGGGCAGTCAAGCAAGCCGTCGAAATGGTCGATGAGCGACTGGAAGATGCTGCCGAAATTCTTGGGGCCAGCCGGGCGAAAGTGTTTTTATCGATCACAGTTCCTTTGGCATTCCCCGGAATCCTCAGTGGTTTTTTGTTGAGTTTTACACGGAGCTTGGGAGAGTTTGGGGCAACCATCACTTTTGCTGGCAATATTTTTGGAGAAACACGGACCATTCCATTGGCGTTGTTTTCGGCCATGCAAACGCCTGGGAAAGAAGGGGAGGCATTCCGGCTGATGCTCATTTCCATTGTCATTTCTTTTGTGGCCATGCTGGCTTCTGAAATTGTCAACCGACGTTACCAAAAGTCTGTGAAAGTATGAGCGATCCGGTTTACATCGATCTGAAATACCGCAGGGGCAACTTTTTGTTGCAGATGAAAAATGCTATTCCAGATGGCATTGTTGGTATTTTCGGGCCTTCCGGTTCTGGAAAATCAACTCTTCTGAAATTACTGGCCGGCATTGAACATCCTGACGATGGGCAGATCCTTGTCCGTGGGAAAGAGTTTTTTAACCGGGCTGATAAAGTTTTTGTGCCAGCACGAAAGCGAAAGATGGGCCTGGTTTTTCAGGAAGGTCGGTTGTTTCCACATATGAATATCCGGAAAAACTTACTGTTTGGTTATTCTCCATCTTCTGAAATTAACTTTGAGGAAGTGGTGAAATTACTCGAGATCGGACACTTATTAGATAAGAAGCCGGATCAGTGTTCGGGAGGTGAGCGACAACGTGTGGCCATTGGCCGGATGTTGCTCAATGCCCCCGAGGTTTTAATGCTGGACGAGCCTTTTTCTGCACTCGACCAGCGCCTTCGACGTAATATAATACCCTACCTGATTAAAATTCACGAAAAATACCAGCTGCCCATCTGGGTTGTTAGTCATGATATTTGTGATTTGCTGATGCTAACAAACCAGCTCATGGTTATTGATAATGGACAGGTTCTAGGTTCAGGTAAATATCTCGATCTGTTATTTGACCCCAAGGCTGGTCCAATCCTGCAACATGAAGAAGAAATCAATGCTGTTCGATTGCGAGCTCTAAGTATCGATCGCAAGAATGGAATGACCGCCTTTTATTACGATTCTGAATTTCCCTCGAACTATTTGTTGATCGATGTTGATCAGGAATTACTCCCGGACGACCAGTTAATATTTAGTATCCCGCCACAAAATATCAGCCTGTCTTTTGATCGAGTGGATGCAATTTCTACCCGAAATCAACTTCAGGGCACAATTATTTCAATCAAGGAAATGGGGAAAAAGGTATTTTGTGAGGTTGATATTGGGTTTCCGCTACTAGTCGAGATCACCCGCCAGTCGCTCGAAAAGTTGAATCTGAAAGTAGGGCTTTCCCTTTATTGCCTTTTTAAGAGTTCATCAGTTAAAATTTTATCGATTTCTAATTCCTTGTAATTCAGCCTTGAAAATCGAAGCTTGAAAATTTCTTTCAAAATAAACTCTCAAAGGTGTTGCAAGTAATAAAAAGGTATCTATATTTGCAGCCGCTTTGAGAGACATACGGTTTACAGTGTGGGTTTATCGGGGCGACGTTCTAAGAGGAAATGGGGAGTAGAAACGGGGTCAAAAAAAGTTTTACAAAACCTTTGGAGATTCGAAAATAAGTGTTTTACTTTGCAGCCGCTTTAAGAGCAACGTTCACTGAAGGAAATGAGAGATGATTAGCCGAACCTTTTAGGTTTGATCTTCGTAAGAAGAGAGGTTGACATTGAGGCAAAAAAGATTAGAAAAAAGGCTCTAAAATTTTGCAGAAATTAAAAAGCTTTCTAACTTTGCCGCCCCGAACGATTGAAACGGTTTACCGGTTCGATCAAAAGGGAGTTCCAACAAGACAAGATGAAGCATAAAATACAGAAAAGCCGCGGTGCAAGTTGCGGTTATTTTTTGCGACAAAAAGAGTTCATTGAAAATATTGAAAAAGTAGAAAGATAAGGAAGAATTGCGAATTAAACGAGTTTATTCCCGGAGCTAGACAAGATTAAAATTTTTATTTACAACGAAGAGTTTGATCCTGGCTCAGGATGAACGCTAGCGGGAGGCCTAACACATGCAAGTCGAGGGGTAACATTGTCTTCGGACAGATGACGACCGGCGCACGGGTGAGTAACGCGTATGCAACCTGCCCTTTACAGCGGGATAGCCCGGAGAAATCCGGATTAATACCGCATAGTATCCACAGATCGCCTGTTTTGTGGATTAAAGATTTATCGGTAAAGGATGGGCATGCGTGACATTAGCTAGTTGGTGAGGTAACGGCTCACCAAGGCAGCGATGTCTAGGGGTTCTGAGAGGATGATCCCCCACACTGGTACTGAGACACGGACCAGACTCCTACGGGAGGCAGCAGTGAGGAATATTGGTCAATGGGCGCAAGCCTGAACCAGCCATCCCGCGTGAAGGAAGACGGCCCTATGGGTTGTAAACTTCTTTTCTGCACCAAGAATGGGCGTTACGTGTAACGTTATGACGGTAGTGCAGGAA
The DNA here is from genome assembly GCA_035266925.1 of Sunxiuqinia sp. Taxonomy (GTDB): domain Bacteria; phylum Bacteroidota; class Bacteroidia; order Bacteroidales; family Prolixibacteraceae; genus Sunxiuqinia. Next base: position 11,559 of record DATFMO010000379.1, read on the forward strand.
TAAGCACCGGCTAACTCCGTGCCAGCAGCCGCGGTAATACGGAGGGTGCAAGCGTTATCCGGATTCATTGGGTTTAAAGGGTACGTAGGTGGCTTTGTAAGTCAGTGGTGAAATCCTGCCGCTTAACGGTAGAACTGCCATTGATACTGCAAAGCTTGAGTACAGTTGAGGTAAGCGGAATGTGTAGTGTAGCGGTGAAATGCTTAGATATTACACAGAACTCCGATTGCGAAGGCAGCTTACTAAACTGTAACTGACACTGAGGTACGAAAGCGTGGGGAGCGAACAGGATTAGATACCCTGGTAGTCCACGCTGTAAACGATGCTCACTCGCTGTATGCGATACACAGTATGCGGCCAAGCGAAAGTATTAAGTGAGCCACCTGGGGAGTACGTCGGCAACGGTGAAACTCAAAGGAATTGACGGGGGCCCGCACAAGCGGAGGAACATGTGGTTTAATTCGATGATACGCGAGGAACCTTACCTGGGCTTAAATGCAGAGCGACAGACGTCGAAAGATGTTTTTCTTCGGACGATTTGCAAGGTGCTGCATGGTTGTCGTCAGCTCGTGCCGTGAGGTGTCGGGTTAAGTCCCATAACGAGCGCAACCCTTACCGTTAGTTACCATCAGTTTGGCTGGGGACTCTAACGGGACTGCCACCGTAAGGTGAGAGGAAGGTGGGGATGACGTCAAATCAGCACGGCCCTTATGTCCAGGGCTACACACGTGTTACAATGGCCAGTACAAAGGGCAGCTACCTGGTAACAGGATGCCAATCCTTAAAGCTGGTCTCAGTTCGGATCGAAGTCTGCAACCCGACTTCGTGAAGCTGGATTCGCTAGTAATCGCGCATCAGCCA
>DATFMO010000380.1:0-3899 GCA_035266925.1 Sunxiuqinia sp.
CGAATTACTTTGATTCCGGTACGATTGAACGATCTGGTTACCTGCAACTCCATTGGCTGCGATAGAGAAGTCGAAGTTTTTGTAATCGAACCCGACTGAGAAGCCAAAGTTGTAATCCGGGTTAGGATCGCCAATCATGGATTTATCCTGGTCGTTGATCACACCATCATCATTCAAATCTTTATAGCGAAGGTCTCCAGGCTTGGCCGAAGGTTGAATCAACTTTCCGCCTGAGCTTTTGTATGAAGTTACTTCACCTTCGTTTTGGAAGATACCGTCGGTTTCCCAACCCCAAAAATACCCGATTGGATATCCGGTCTCAGCCCGGTGATAAAATTCCAGGGAGTTATCGTACAACATATTTGTTAATCCATGAACGATTCCGTCAGCAGTAGGAACCTGGGTGACTTCATTCTGATTTTTTGAAATATTACCACTGATGTAGTAGTTGAAATCGCCGATGTGATCGTTCCAGGTCAAGGCCAATTCAACCCCGGTATTTTTCACGTCACCACCATTAATGAAAGGAGCATCAGCACCGGCAGTTGCCAGGATTGGTGCCTCCAACAACCAGTCTTTGGTGGTTTTGTTGTACCAGTCAAAAGTCAATCCCAGACGAGAACCGAGGAAGCGGGCGTCCAACCCAACGTCGGTTTGCTCCGATGTCTCCCATTGCAGGTTCAGGTTTGCCAATCGGCTTGGATAAGCACCAACCGTATTTCCTGAAGCATCAAAATCGGCCGTTCCAAAATAGTAGTTGGTATTGGCCACGGTAACTGGCGCCATGTATTGCCAAGCCTTAATATTCTGATTGCCAACTTGCCCCCAGCTGGCACGCAGTTTCAGGTAATCCATCCAGGATTGTGCTGACTCCATGAATGACTCGCTGGAGGCGACCCAACCAACCGAAACGGATGGGAAATTCCCCCAGCGATGACTCTTGTCGAAACGAGAAGAACCGTCGCGACGGAAAGTCGCATTCAACAAATATTTTTCTTTGTAGTTGTAGCTCAAACGCCCGAAATAGGACAGCAACATTGATTCATCATTTGGTGCTCCACCATAAGAAAGTTGTGTCAAATCGGTATTCGTGGTATTATCAATGTAAGCGTGTTGCAAATCAGAAATAATCAAGTCTGAGTTGGAAACGTTCAACCATGATCCGTGATTCTGGTAGGCTTCTGTTCCAACCAAAGCTGTCAAAGCATGATCTCCCATTTTCCAATTATACGACAATACATTGTCCCAGGTCAATGCCAATCCTTTGCTCATATTCTGGCTGGCACTGTCATGCAAGCGAAAAGCATACATGGACAACTGATAAACCGGGCTGTAAGAACGTCCTTCGCTGGTATAAAAATCAACACCAAAAGTCGATTTGAATGTCAGGTTTGTCAGTGGATTGATTTCCAGATACACATCGCCAAATAATTTCTGGTTGTTGTTTTTACTTTGGTTGTTCAGCACCATGGTAGCATATGGGTTGCTTTCACCCGGGGCCCATGGCGTCCATTCTTTGCCGTTGTACATTACACCAGCATTAGCTGAATTATCCAGAAAATTACCATTGTCATCGTACATGGGTAAAAATGGGCTGGTGTTAAATGCTCCACGTAAGGTGTTGTTGTATTGATTTCCAACCCCAATACCATTTTTTTCTATGTAACCGAATGTCAGATGCTGGCCAACTTTTACAAAATCGCCATACAGTTTATGTTCGGTATTAATTCTAAAGTTGTAACGTGTATAGTTTGAGACAGAGGGGCCGCCAATAATTCCTTCCTGGTCGGTGTATGACATTGATATTGAATAGAGGGATACATCTGTTCCGCCATTGATTCCAAGTGTATAATTTTGGGTAACCGCGTTGTTATAAGTCATTTGGTCGATCCAATTGGTGCCTTCACCCATGGCTGCTACTTCATCTGAAGTGAAATAAGGAGCTTTGCCCGAGTTGATTGCTTCCTCATTCATAATAACAGCATATTCTTTACTGTTGAGCATATCAACCTTGTGAGCTACATTCTGAATACCATAATACGAATCGAATGAGATTTGTGCTTTCCCTTTCGAACCAGACTTAGTCGTAATCAAAACTACGCCGTTGGCTGCCTGCGAACCATAAATGGCAGCTGATGCAGCATCTTTCAGAACATCAACACTTTCAATGTCCGCATTATTCAAATAGGAAATATCACCGGTTTGTACGCCGTCAACCACATACAATGGGCCAGAATTGCCAATCGTTCCCAATCCCCGAACGGTCACTTTCAAGCCTTCGCCTGGTTGACCAGATTCGGACGTTATTTGGACTCCCGGAGTTTGCCCTTGCAAGGCCTGAAGGGCGCTTGTTGTGTTGCGTTTTTGAATGGCATCACCATCCACCTGCAAAGTGGCGCCGGTCACCAGTTTCTTCTTCTGGACACCGTAACCAACCACCACAACTTCATCGAACTGGGAAATCGATTCTTCCAATTGAATGGACAGAGCGGTTTTCCCTGCTACAGGGACTTCCTGAGTTTTGAAGCCAATAAATGACACAACCAAGATATCTGCATCGTTTACATCTAATTTAAACGACCCATCCACATTGGTCACAGTACCCTGTGTTGTTCCTTTGATTAAAATAGAAGCTCCCGGAATTGGAGCACCGGACGATGCTTCGGAAACAACACCCGAAATAGTCCGCTGCGTTGATTGAGCATTCACGGTCAAGACAAGAAGCATTGAAAAAATCAACCAAATACCAACAAACAGTATCCCAGTCGATTTTTTAATGGAGTTTCTTAAAAAACTCACATCACTGCGTTTTTCTTTCATAAGTACATAAGTTTATAAAGATTAGATTTCAAAAAGTCTGTTAAAGCGTATTCTGTGTACAGCTTTCATTTCAGATTTGCCAAAACGGATTCTGCACATTTCAAATATAGAGGCAAATAAAGCAGAAAAGGTGTAAAAATGTTTCCAACTAGTGTTTGATTGGTTAATAGATCCCTACCAATATGTTTATTTCATGGGGCTAATTTGTTAACGATCAACTTACTAAAAAGACTTAATCATTTGATCTTCAATCCGATGAAAAGTTCGAAATAATCAAGTTGAATTCGATTTATTTTCCGGTTGAAAATGACGAAAATTTCCATTGATCGATGGAATTTCTATTTTTGCAGCATGAATTATTATTCCTACGTTATTTACAATTTGGAAAACAATCGCTTTTATTATGGCTTCACGATGGACTTAAAGAAAGCGGAGAAAGCACATAATTTGGGTCAGATTGACCAAACACGCAATTATTCCGGATGGACAATCGTTTATCAGGAGGGATTTGCCACCAAACAGGAGGCCATTCGCCGGAGTCGATTTTATCAATCACTCGCCGGCCAGCGTTTTTTGAAAAACATCCTGAATTTTTAGATTTTAACATCCCTTAGTTAATAATCTGTCAACCAAAGCACAATAAGCTCCAATGCTTTTTCGTACTTTTGATTGATGAATAAATTAAACAAAACGTCATGAAGAAACTATTCGTAGCAATTATAGCCTTAAGCCTGTTATCCACTGGCTGTAAAGTATTTCAGAAAATGAAAAAGAAGGACGAGCCAGCCACTACTCAGAATACTTCTGAAGGCAAAGTATTTTCTGTTCCGGCAACCCAATCACAGGTTCGGGAAAATCCAACTTCGGACAAGATGTACGAAGAACCAGAGAAGACTGAACCAGCAGAAAAACCGGTACGCACTCAATCAGAAAATTTCACTTTCTCGGCAAAAGCCGACCAAGACAAGAACCAAAAGAATAGCTATTTTGTCATTATTGGTAGTTTCAGCAGTAATGAAAATGCAAACCGATACAAACAGGAGTTGATCCCCCAAGGATTTTCACCGATCATTTTGCAT
>DATFMO010000381.1:0-4948 GCA_035266925.1 Sunxiuqinia sp.
GGGAACTACGAAAACCAAATCCGGGCCACCAAACGGCTGATGCTGGTGGTGCCTATCTCGCTGATTGTGATCTTCCTGATCCTGTACTTCCAGTTTAAATCAGTCACCACATCAAGCATGGTCTTCACTGGGATTTTTGTAGCCTTCTCCGGCGGTTTCATCATGTTGTGGTTGTATAGCCAGGGCTGGTTCCTGAATTTCTCGGTGGCGGGTATCAACATGCGCGACCTCTTCCAGATGCACACCATCAACCTGAGTGTGGCAGTCTGGGTCGGATTTATCGCCCTGTTTGGGATTGCCACAGACGATGGCGTGATCATGGGAACTTACCTGATGCAGGTCTTCGACAAGGAAAAACCAACAACGGTGAAAGAAGTACGTGAAGCTGTGTTGCATGCAGGTATCAAACGGGTGCGCCCGGCAATGATGACTGCCTCCTGTGCCATCATTGCCCTAATTCCGGTGTTGACTTCAACCGGGAAAGGTGCCGACATCATGGTGCCAATGGCCATTCCATCTTTCGGAGGAATGATCCTCCAGGTGATGACCATGTTTGTGGTTCCAGTTCTTTACAGCATGTGGCAAGAAAGCAAGGTAAAACGCATCAATGGTATAAAATAACAGAGCTATGAAAAAGTTAAAAAATAAACTATACATTTTTCTGGTTTTATTCCTTTCAGTAGGAAGTATTGCCCAGGCACAGGACAGGCTGGACAGCTACCTGGTGGAGGCAGCCAAAAACAATCCCGGCTTGCAAGGCAAGTTTGGTGAATACATGGCTGCCATGCAGAAAATTCCACAAGTTGGAACGCTGCCTGATCCACAGTTAGCTTTCGGGTATTTTATTCAGCCAGTTGAAACAAAGCTAGGACCACAGCGGGCCCGAATATCACTCTCACAAAAGTTCCCCTGGTTTGGAACGCTGAATGCGAAGAAAGATGTGGCCGCCACCATGGCCAAATCGAAATACGAGCAGTTCCGTGATGCCAAGTCACGCTTGTTTTATGATGTCAAGTCAACCTATTACAACCTGTATTTTACACAGAAGGCGATTGACATCACCCTGAAAAACATCACCATCCTAAATACTTTTCGCAAGCTTTCACTTATTAAAGTAGAAGCAGGAATGGCCTCTTCGGTGGATGTGCTCCGGGTGGAAATGGAACTGGCCGACCTCGAAAACCAGCTGGCGTTGCTACGCGATAAAATGAACACTCAAAAAGTGCAGTTCAATAATTTGCTCAACGTAGAAAACCAACGTACCGTGCTCTTGCCGGATTCGCTTAACAATACCAATCTGGAGATGACTGCACAGGCTGTTTTGGACAGCATCCGCAGTGGCAACCACCAAGTGTTGCAGATGGAGTTCATGGAAGCATCCTACGCCAAACAGCAGCTGGTTGCACAAAAACAAGGCAAACCCAAACTGATGCTTGGATTGGATTACATGCTGATTGGCAAGGGTTCCAATCCGACAATGGCTGATGCCGGGAAAGATGCCTTCGTCTTTCCGATGGTTGGAATCTCGATTCCGCTGTATCGAAAAAAGTACACCGCCATGGTTAAGGAAGCTGCCCTGATGCAAGAATCCACCAAAAACAAAAAGCTGGACAAAATCAATATCCTGGAGACCACCTTTGAAAAGGCCAACAAGGATTATAAAGATGCCGACCGGCGTATTCCGCTGTTCCATGGCCAGTCAGACAGAGCTAAAAAAGCACTGAGCATTCTGCAAACAGAATATGAATCGGACGGCAAAAACTTTGAAGAAGTACTACGGATGGAACGCCAGCTTTTGAAATATAAACTGGAACTGGAAAAAGCCCGCTCTGATAAGCAGGCAGCCATTGCTTTTATCAATTATCTGGCAGGAAAATAAACCTTAAAAAACGACTAAAAATGAAAACAAAAATAAATTTGAACAAAAAAGACTATCGGGTGATTGGAATCACGCTCGTAGCAGGCCTGTTTTTAGGATGGTTGTTTTTTCATTCATCGCCCAATGAATTAAAAACAACAACATCACAAGTAACAGCAGAAAAGACGCATGAGGACAACATCTCTTACTGGACCTGTTCCATGCACCCGCAAATTCATATGGATCATCCTGGAAAATGCCCGATCTGCGGCATGGAGCTGATTCCGGTAATGAAAGGGAATAACAACAGCGATGAAGCTGTTTCACCGGATGAGATACAAATGACCGATGCCGCTATGAAAATTGCCGACATTCAAACCATGTCGGTAAAAAAGGCTTACCCGGACAAGGAAGTTTATCTACTTGGTAAAGTGAAACCGGATGAACGAAACATTGCTGAACTGACTGCTCGATTTGGTGGGCGCATTGAAAAGCTCTTTGTGAACTTCACTGGGCAGAAGGTGAAAAAAGGTGAGCGCCTGGCAAGTATTTATTCGCCGGCTCTGCTAACAGCCCAGAAAGAACTACTTGAAGCACAGGACTACAAGCAAAGCAATCCTGAATTTTACAAAGCTGCCCGTAACAAACTTAAGCTTTGGGATTTGACCGATGCACAAATCGACCAGATTGAAAAGAGTGGGCAGCCAAAAACTTACTTTGACATCCTTTCACCGATCGCAGGCACCGTAACCAAACGGAATGTTTCTGAAGGAGACTATGTGAAAGAAGGAAGTGGACTATTTCAGGTCATCAACCTGAGCAAAGTTTGGGTGATGTTTGAGGCCTATGAAAGTGATCTGCCATGGATCAAAATGGGTGACAAGGTGAACTTTACTGTAAAATCGATGCCCGGTAAAAGCTTCGAGGGGAAAATCAGCTTCATCGATCCAACCATCGATCCAAAAACACGAATTGCACAAGTTCGGTTAGAAGCACAAAACACAAAGGAATTACTAAAACCTGAGATGTTTGCTAACGGAATAGTGACCTCATCGATTGCTGGCAATAAAAAAGATCTGCTGATTCCCAAAACAGCCGTACTGTGGACGGGGAAACGGGCTGTCGTTTACACGAAAGTAACAGATCGGGAACAACCAACTTTCAAGTATCGAGAAATTGTTCTTGGGCCAACAGCCGGAGACTTCTATGTAGTAAGTAGCGGCTTGAAAGAAGGCGAAGAAATAGCTGTCAATGGCGTCTTTAAAATTGATGCTGCTGCCCAGTTGGCCGGCAAACCCAGCATGATGAATCCTGAAGCAAACACTACTGAAAGTCTCACTCAAAGTAAGACTCTCAGTGAGCCAACGAATACGCCAAATCAATTCAAACAACAACTAACAGCTGTATTCGATAATTACCTGAAAATGAAGAATGCTTTCGTTGAATCGGATGCTAGCAAAGTGAGCAAGGAGGCCAATGCCGTGAATCACGCAATAAAAAATGTGGACATGAAACTGCTAAATGGTAATAAAGGCATGAGTTCATGGATGGATCAACTGAAAACAATGAACAGTTCCATCCAGTCCATTGCTCAGCAAACCGATATTGAACAGCAACGTAAGGAGTTCGCAACATTCAACCAGGCTTTTTACCACAGTATAAAAGCATTTGGGTTGAAAGGAGAAACAGCCTACTACCAATACTGCCCAATGGCTAACAGCGATAAGGGCGCCTACTGGCTGAGCGAAACAAAAGAGATTCGTAACCCCTACTTCGGTGAGGATATGATCGGATGTGGGGAAACAAGGGAGACCTTAGATTAAATAGTTAAGAGAAAAGGTTGATCCGGAAGGAGCGACGGCTTCTTCCGGTTTTCAAAAAAACAATCAAAATTAACTGAAATGAAACCCAAAAATCAAACAAAAATGAAATTGATAAAAAACATTCTCGTTGCTGCGGCAGCAATTGCCATCTTGGCTGCATGCACAAAAAAAGATGAACCAGTAGCAGACCAGTCCATTGCAGGAACCTACCTTGGGACATTGACAGCAAGTAGTCTTAAAAGCACATCGAGTGCGATTAGTGGACATGCTACCGCAACTTCAACGGTCACTCAAGTCAACGATTCGATGGTTGAAGTCCATTGCTTTAATGACGACCTGGACACCACATTTACGCTGAATTTTTTCAACGATAATGACAGTGTAATCGTTTGTATGAATAATAGCGCCTTTAATGCCATGTACGACGAAATGATGGGTCACGGTGGCATGATGGGCGGAATGATGGGTGGTTGGACAAACCACCAAAGCGGGGAAACCGACTGGCAATACTTTAGGAATAATTTTCCCCAGGCTGACACACTGCAAATGGGAGGTTTCGACAGGATGAACCACACCTTTGGTTATCAATTCGGAATGATGAACGGCGATACGCCTTACAACCTGACGTTTCAGGGAACCAAACGATAAAATACAAAACCATGTTAATCAAGACATTAATCATTGCAATTATTCTCGTAGCCATCGTTATGCTGGCGTTGGGAATCAAGCTTCTTTTTAATAAAGATGCTGAATTTACGGTGCATTCCTGTGCACTCGAAGATGGAGAAAGTCTTGATTCTGAAGGCGCCTGCTACAAATGCCAACTAAAAGAAACTGCAGACTGCCCCGAAATTGACGTGAATCAAAAGGACGATTCTAAATGACATTCAACTTTAAATTCAAAAAAGATGAAACTAATCAAAGCATACATCCGACAGCGTAAAGCTGAAGATGTTTACACCGAACTCGAACACGAAGGTTATCACAGCATGACCTTTGTGGAATGCGAGGGAACGGGAAAGTATTCGGATCATGAGAAGGAACACCTGAGCGACAAATATCCTTTTGCCGATGCTTGGCGCGTGGTAAAACTTGAAATACTAGTGGCTAAAGAACATGTCGACAGGGTCGTTGAAATTATTCGGAAAAAAGGCCGGACTGGCTATCGGGGAGATGGAATGATCATTGTGTCACCTGTAGATGAGGTTTATAAAGTCCGAACGGACGAGTCGGGCATTTTGTCCATTTAAACGCTAAAAAGTTCACG
>DATFMO010000382.1:0-9916 GCA_035266925.1 Sunxiuqinia sp.
TAAGCAGCAAACTAATGGCCCAAATAGTATGGCACTTCTTGGAAGGGTTTTATTTCAAGAGTGTTGAAGCACCGAATAGCAAGCCTGATGAGTTTAACGAATTCATCATCGAAATTGATGACATTGATCTTCCGTTAACCTTTTACCAAAGTTTAAAAACTGGGCGGTGGTGGATGAAAGTTGCCGATGAAGAAGAAACAACGGAACGAATAATTCCCTGTACAGAGGACGACTATAAGCTTGCTGCTCAAAATGAAATCCCGGATCGATGGTGGAGAAATATTCGAAAATTGAATCGGCTGGCAAAATAAAAAATCGTGCATTGCGTTGAAAAACTTTATAAAGGAAAGTCAAATTCAGGAAGGAAGAATTATTATTTTCAATTACTTTTGCGCTGAAATAAGGCAGTAACAGCCAGTTTATGAAAAAATTATTTTACTTTTTATTTTTGTTAATATTCGTTAACTTAGCCGCAAAAGCTCAGCAGGATCCTCAGTTCACGTTTAACAAAGCTACCCAATTTGCAGTGAACCCGGGATATGCTGGCAGTAATGATGCATTAACTGGATTAATATTGAATAGATACCAATGGAGCAGCTATAAAGGAGCCCCTAAGACATTGTTATTCAGCGTGGAGACTACGACTAACATATTTGGAGGGAAAAGTGGGATAGGTATGAATATCCTCAGTGATGAGCAGGGATTCGAAAAGAATGTTTTAGTTAATCTAAACTACTCCTACCATAAAGCAACAAATCTGGGAGATCTCGGAATTGGTGCTTCGTTTGGTGTTTTCAACAAATCAATAACGAGTAATTGGGACCTGACCTCAACCGATGGTTACCAATACACACCCGCTGCAAACGACCCCTTAATTCCCATAGGCGATGTCAGTCAAGTTACATTAGACGCCGGACTAGGCCTCTTTTTAAAATCAAATGATTATTTTGCAAGCTTTTCTGTTACCCATATCAATGAGGGAAAAATAAAATATGGACAAAATGGTGAATACTTCCCTTTGTTGCGCCACTATTATTTATCTGGGGGATACAATATAAGCCTGAGCAACCCGTTATTTGAGTTGCGACCATCCATTTTTATAAAATCTGACTTGGCCGGATTTACCAGTTCTCAGATTGACTTTAATGTCAATCTAGTTTATAATGAACGATTTACAGGAGGATTAAACTATCGTCTTCAGGATGCAGTTTCCCTCTTGGTCGGATTTGAAATGCTCAACGGGTTAAACATTGGGTTAGCCTATGATATAACGACCTCTGCGCTGGGACGATACAGTTATGGATCGCAGGAAGTTTTCTTACGGTACTCGCTTGATTTAAGCAAAGGTCGACAAAAGAAATATAAAAGTATTCGATTTTTATAAGCAGATCTAAATAAATGCAACACGCGTAGCTATGAAAAAAATATTTTCTGCAGGATTAATTATCGCAGCCCTATTTGCATTATCCAGTTGCGGTAATTCAGGAGGTAGCGGAGAACTCACAGGAGTTCAGGGAAGAGGAAAATGGTTTGAGCCTGCCCCTTACGGAATGACGTTTGTCCACCGTGGAAGTTTCAATATCGGACCTGATGATCAAGACCCTACATGGTCATCAACTCCGACAAAGACAGTTTCAGTTGATGCTTTTTGGATGGATGACACCGAGATTACAAACAATGAATACCGGCAGTTTGTCTACTGGGTACGTGACTCCATCGCCCGAAAGCTGGTTGGAGAACAATATCCTGAATTTTTGATATCTGAAGATCGAGACGGTAACCCAATTGATCCGCCGAGAATCAATTGGCGAGAACGTTTGGAATGGGATAATCCTGACTATGTTGATGCACTCTCACCAATGTACATTCCTGAAAACGAACGCTTTTTCGGCAAAAAAGAAATTGATGCCCGTAAATTAAGTTATACCTATTATTGGATTGATTATCAACAAGCAGCCAAGGCAGCTAACAAGTATAATTATGACACCCAAAGCTATAACGGTACTGTAGTTGATCAAAATGGGGAAGAACACCCAATTGAAAATCGTTCCTCTTTTATATTTAGTGAATCAACTCATATTTACCCAGATACACTTTGTTGGATTCGTGATTTCACCTACTCCTACAATGAGCCATGGACAACCCGCTATTTTTGGCATCCAGGGTTCGATGATTATCCAGTAGTTGGTGTGAATTGGAAACAAGCAAAGGCCTTTTGTAACTGGCGCACGAGGTTACATAATTCGTATCTAAATAGCCGTGGAGAACCAACCTTGCAGGACTATAGGCTGCCGACAGAAGTTGAATGGGAATACGCCGCTCGTGGCGACAAAGATGTTTCCATGTATCCCTGGGGTGGTTATTACACCCGCGATGAAGAGGGAAAATTCCTGGCTAACTTCAAACCATTTAGAGGTGACTATGTCGAAGATGAAGGTCTATTGACCCTGAAAGTTGGTAGCTATGACCCAAATAAGTTTGGCTTGTACGATATGGCTGGAAACGTCGCGGAATGGACCATAACTGCCTACGATGAGTCAGCATACATGTACGTTAATGATTTCAACCCTGATTTCGAATACAATGCCCGTCCGGATGATCCCCCTGTAATGAAACGTAAAGTTGTTCGTGGAGGTTCCTGGAAAGATGTTGCACATTTCATACAAACATCTACGCGAAGCTTTGAATATCAAGACTCTGCAAAATCATATATTGGATTCCGCTGCGTAAGATCCTCATTTGGAAACGAATTTTAATCAAACCTTAATTCTGAAATTATGAACATTGGTGAACTCATACAAAGTAAGCGTTGGAAAGCATTTACTGGTTACGTATATAACCTGGGAGCTTCCGTGGTGTTACTTGGAGCTTTGTTTAAACTACAACACTGGTCTTACTCCGGACTGTTGCTTATTGTTGGATTGTGCACTGAGGCATTCATATTCTTTATTTCTGCCTTTGAACCAACGTTGGAAATACCCGAATGGTCCAAAGTTTATCCAGAGTTGAGAGATGATTTCGATGCTGAAGAAGCTCAGTATGCCGATAATGGCAAAAATGCTTTCTCAGAATTATTTGATAAAGCAGAAATATCGCCGGAACTGCTCCATAAAGTAAGTAAAGGGTTGACCGACCTCAGCAATACTGCTTCAAGTATCAGCGATATCTCAACAGCAACATTGGCAACCGACCTGTATGTCAAAAACCTGACCTCTGCATCTGAGTCAATGAATACCTTGTCCGAATTAAACGATCAGGCGAATTCTCAAATTAGTACGTCCGTGGATAAACTGGTGAATTCTTACTCATCAACAGCACAGAAATTATCAGAAAGCGGAAGCCAAATGATCACCAAACTAACAATATCAGGCGAGGAATTTTCGAACCAACTGAGTCAAACAAGTAGCCAGTTAGCTGATTCTTACAAGAAAATGGCAGGATCAATTAACAGTGGCATGGAAGAGTTTGGTAAAAATTCAGCGAATTACGGTGAAAACTTAGGTAAGCTTAACAAAAATATTGAGGCACTAAATGTATCTTATGAGAGCCAACTGAAAGAAACAACAGAACAGTTGCAGGCTTCACAGAAGTTCTTCAAAGAAATGTCTCAAATCAACGAAATGATTGCTCTGTCAGCAGAAGAGATGAAAAAATACAAATCAAACGCTGAAGAACTGAATAAACACTTGGAAGCTCTCAACTCGATTTATGGGAATATGTTGGGCGCAATGAATTATAAGAAAAAATAAAAACCGTTAAGCTTATTCTCTTATGGGAACCAAGAATTGTCCGGAAACTCCCAGGCAGAAGATGATCAACATGATGTACCTGGTGCTATTGGCCATGCTGGCCTTAAACGTAGCTTCAGAAGTACTAGATGCCTTCCGTGTGGTAGATTCCAGTTTGATGCAAACCTATCGAAGTGTTGATACGAAAAACGGCCAAATCATCGCATCTTTTCAACAGGCTTATTCAGAAAATGCCGTTAAAGTGAAGGAATGGTATGATAAAGCCATGAGAGTTAAAGCTCTGTCGGATAGCCTTAACAATCAAATTACCAATCTCAAAGAGGAGCTTGTACTGAAAGGAGGAGGAACAAACCTGGCCGAAGAAGGAAGTGTATACGATAAAAATCTTGGTCAATCATACATCATCAATACAAAAGGTGATACTGTTGTAACAAAAAAAGATGATGATCTGAACACCCCTTCTGAACTGATGATTCGATTGAAAAGAGCTGAAGAACTCAGACAAAGCATTAAAAACGTCAAAGAACAGTTTTTAGGTCTGATTCCTGAAGATTCACCTGTCCGTCATACGATTAATCAGGAATTGGACACATCAGATCCCCGGGTAACCATTAAAGAAGGTGGCGAAAAAAGAACATGGGAAATTGAACATTTTGAAGACAAACCACTGATAGCTGTGATTACGTTGTTGTCGAAAATACAAATTGACGTGCAAAATGCGGAATCAAATACATTGACCTATTTGTATGGGCAAATTGATGCCAGCTCATTTAAGTTCAATCGCTTGGGAGCAATGGTCATTGCAAAATCATCCTATGTTCTTGAAGGCGGTGTCTATCGGGCTAAAGTATTTTTAGCTGCTGAAGATACCACTCAACAACCTCAAATTTTGGTAAATGGGAAACCATTGCCAATTGAAGAAGGAAAAGGAATTTATGAAATACCAGCTTCTTCCCCCGGAACTTATAAGTGGGGAGGAATAATCAAATACAAAACTCCGGAAGGAAATTACAATACGTACCCCTTTGAAGAAGAATACCAGGTCAGCAAACCATCAGTAACAATTTCACCAACCAAAATGAATGTTTTCTACCTTGGTGTTCCCAACCCTGTAAGTGTTTCGGTTCCTGGTGTTCCGTCCGAGAAATTGCAGGTTTCAATGTCTAATGGTCGTATTGAAAGAAATGGAAAAGATTATTTTGTTTATCCTAAAATCGAAGACCTGACTGGTAAAAAAACAAAAGTATCTGTCAGTGCTGAATTAGATGGGAAAAAACGATTTATGGGTGACATGGTATTCCGTGTGAAAGAAGTCCCAGATCCAGTTGCAACAATTGCCGGAAAAGCTGGCGGCGTAATCCGGAAAGAGGATTTGCTGGCAGAACAAGGGATTTTTGCAGCATTAGTTGACTTTGACTTTGATTTGAAATTTAAGGTCACTCAGTTTGATATTACATTTACCGGCTCCGGTGGATATAACAGGACCTGGTCGTCTGAATCAAACCGATTTACGGCTGAACAGCGGACGCAACTGAGTAACCTAAATGTGGGGAGTATTATTTACATTGATAACATTGTGGCGCATGGTGATGATGGAACTGATCGTCAACTAACACCAATTAGTTTTAAAATTAGGTAACGCATGAAAAAGTATTTTGTATTAATAGGAATTGTTTGCTGCATCGTTGGCTTTTCAACTAAAAGTACCCAGGCACAAATTGTTGATGGTGCTTTTAAGCGATCGGGGATTGCGGAGCGAAAACCAATGCCTTTACCTTCAGTTCGGGAAGCTGACGTAATGTGGTCAAAGAAAATTTGGCGCATCATCGATTTAAGAGAAAAAATGAACCAGGTGCTTTACTATCCAACAACGAATATGGATGGGCGAACAAACCTGATCAATCTTCTTTTAGATGGAATTAAAAACGGGCAATTGACAGCCTATGATGCTCGTACTGACGATGAATTTAAAGTTCCAATGACATTCGAACAAGTTAAAGAAGCTTTTGGTGCAACGACCAGAACCCGCAAAGTTCGCAACCTCGATACTGGTGAATTTGAGGAAAAGCAAATTGTGGGTGAGATTCGTCCCCAGGAAGTCAAGCAATTCATGATCAAAGAAGAATGGTACTTCGACAAAAAGAATTCGACCATGAATGTCCGGATTATTGGAATTTGTCCAATTCAGGAATATTATCGTGATGAAGATGTAAATCATCAAAACGTACAACGTCGCCAAGTATTCTGGATTTATTACCCAGAAGCGAGACCGTTGCTGGCTTCGCATTCAGTAATCAATCCAAACAACACAGCTCAGGACATGTCCTTTGATGACTTATTCATTAAACGAAAATTCAACAGCTACATCGTTAAAGAATCGAACGTTTATAACAACAGAGCGATTAGTCAATACCTGACAGGACGGGCAGCAATGGAAGAATCGAAACGCATTGAACAGGAGATTTTTAATTTCGAACAAGATCTCTGGCAGTACTAAAAATATAGGGATAAAAGCAAGACGCCTTATGAGTTTGCTCATAAGGCTTTTTTAATCTCTAATAGAACAATAACAGGTTTCCAAAGTACGTTAACCTAATCGGTGATTGAATTTCGAGGTTGAGTGAATGAATAAAAGCCCATTCATATTATTTTTTCTATCCATACTTCTTTTTACGTCGTGTAAAAAAGAACCCATGCTCGATTACCTATATCCGAAGGAGTCCAAGCCTTATTTTGAGCCTGCTCCATTTGGGATGAGTTACATCAAGCGGGGTAGTTATGTCATGGGAGGTGAAGATGATGAACTTACTGCCGTAAAAACATCCACCAAACGTGTTTCAGTAGAATCGTTCTGGATGGATGACACCGAAATCACCAATAATGAATATCGTCAGTTTGTATATTGGGTACGTGATTCAATTGCCAGAACTTTATTGGCCGAAACCTTCCCCGAATTTATGGTGACCGAGGATGCCCGAGGCAATTATTTGGATACTCCACATCTGAATTGGCAGGATCCAATTGAGTGGAAGAATCTGGATTTTCAGGCAGCAATGGATGAGTTGTACATTCCAGAAGAAGACCGAATGTACTTCTCAAAATCAATTGATGCTCGGAAATTAATTTACAATTATTCTTGGATCGACTTTAAGCAGGCAGCCAAAAGCAGCAGCCAATACAACTACGAAACAAACTCCTACAACGGTACAATTATTAATTCCGAAGGACAAGAAGTTCCCATCGAAAATCGATCATCATTCATTGTTAAGGAGAGTGTTCCGGTTTATCCAGACACCTTGTGTTGGATTCGCGACTTCACCTATTCGTACAATGAACCGCTGACGAAGAACTATTTTTCCCATGTAGCATTCGACGATTACCCGGTTGTTGGTGTCACCTGGCACCAGGCCAAGGCTTTTTGCAATTGGCGTACCAAACTGATGAACGATTACCAGGCGAAATTGGCTGTACCGGAAGTTATGGATTACCGTTTACCCACCGAAGCGGAATGGGAATATGCTGCCAGAGGTGGCCACGAAAGAACACTCTACAGTTGGGGAAGCTATTACACCAGAAATTTACCGGGCTGTTTCCGCGCCAACTTCAAACCCAGAAGAGGAAACTACGTTGCTGACAGCCACTCAGACGTCACAACAATGAAGGTAGGTAGTTTCGATCCAAACGACTACAAACTTTACGATATGGCTGGAAACGTGGCTGAATGGACAAGCTCGGCATTCAATGAATCGGCCTACGAAAACGTGAACGATTTCAATCCGTCGTACGAGTACAATACAAAACCAGATGATTCTCCAACAATGAAACGTAAGGTTGTACGTGGAGGATCATGGAAAGATGTCGCCTATTATATCCGTAATTCCACCCGTAGTTTTGAGTATGAAGATACCGCCAAATCTTACATCGGTTTTCGTTGCGTGCGCACATCATTTAAAGATGAATACCGCCAATAAAAAAGCTTCTCTGGAAATCCCAAAGAAGCTTCTTTCATTATAATCTAATTTTTTCTTAAACGAATTCTTCACCTTTTACCATCTTCACATCGCTAACAAATTGTCGAATTTGCTGCTCGTCTTCCTTTTTACAGACCAGAAGTGTGTTATCTGCTTCGACCACGATGTACCCGTCCAAACCGTGAAGAACAACTAATTTATCTTTTGGTACATTAACGATGCAGTTCTCTGTTTGATAAGTCAATACATTATGCCCAGTGATTGAATTGTTCATTTCATCTTTATCGCTATTCTCATACAATGATCCCCAGGTACCCAAATCGCTCCAGCCAAAATCAGCACAGAGGACATGAACATTCTCGGCCTTCTCCATGATTCCATAGTCAATCGAAATGTTCTGACACTCCGAATACGTTTTATTGATAAAATGCATTTCATCAGAAGTTCCATACAACTGCTCCCCTTTTTTAAACAGGTTTGAAACATCAGGCAAATACTCGTCAAAGGCTGAAAGAATGCTTTTCAATGACCAAATAAAAATGCCCGAATTCCAGAAAAACTCGCCACTGGAAACGAAAATTTTAGCCATTTCAAGGTCTGGTTTTTCCGTGAATGTTTTCACCTTATACATGTTATCAACTTCAGGAAAATCTGATTTCCCATCGATCTGTATGTAACCGTATCCTGTTTCCGGACGACTCGGTTTGATTCCCATGGTCACCAAAACATCATTTTTTTCGGCAAATTCAATCCCCTTGTTGACTTCTGTAATAAACTCATCAACCTTCAAAATCAGGTGATCTGAAGGAGCAACTATAATGTTTGCTTCCGGATTGATTGCTTTGATTTTATAACTGGCATAGGCTACACATGGCGCTGTGTTCCTCCTCAGAGGCTCTAACAAAACTTGTTCTTCGTTCAGCTCGGGAAGTTGCTCCAGAACCAAATCTTTATAATCAACACTTGTGACAACATAAAAATTTTCGACCGGACACACTTTTCTGAAACGGTCAAAAGTCATCTGAATAAAGGTGCGTCCTGTTCCCAATATATCCAGGAACTGTTTTGGCATTGAGCTTTTACTCATCGGCCAAAAACGACTGCCAATACCGCCGGCCATGATTATACAAAAGTTATTATCCATCAATTTTATTTTTGAACTCTGTTTTTACCAAATATACCTTTTTAGGGCAAGACTGTAAAGTTATTTTTCGGTTTCCTTAACATCAACTGCCCGTTTACATTAGATGAAACGGGCGAATAAGTTTTTTCATATGCGAATATTTGTAACTTTATCCTAAAGTAAAATTATGAGATTCTTTTTTCACGTAGGACGCTACTGCTCGTTACTTGCCCGATCTTTTTCACGACCGGAAAGGACAAGAATATACTTGAAAAGGCTTTTCGTTGAAATTGAACAACTAGGGCTGGATTCAGTGGGCATTGTCGTAATCATTTCAATATTCATGGGGGGTATCATCACCTTGCAGGTTGCCTACAATATGTCCAACCCATTGTTCCCAAGTTATTTGATTGGCTTAGGAAACAGGGACACCTTGATTCTCGAATTTTCCTCAACCATCCTCGGCTTAATTATGGCTGGTAAAATTGGATCAAATATAACCTCGGAAATTGGGAGCATGCGGGTAACTGAGCAAATCGATTCATTGGAGATTATGGGAATCAATTCAGCAAGCTATTTGATTCTACCAAAAACCCTTGCAGTTGTTTTTATGTTTCCGTTTCTATTTGTTCTTAGCGTATTTTTTGGGTTGATTGGAGGATTGATTGTTGGTCCGGCAGTGGGCGCTGTCACCGCTCCTGATTATATTAACGGAATTCAATACCTGTTCAATTCTTATTACGTAACATTTGCATTGGTAAAATCAGTGGTATTTGGATTCCTTGTAGCGACCGTACCCGCCTATTTTGGATATTATGTAGAAGGTGGAGCATTTGAGGTGGGAAGTGCCAGCACCCGGGCAGTGGTGAACACCAATATTTTAATTTTGGTAGCCGATTTGATTTTAACGCAACTTTTATTCTAATGATTCGAATTGAAAACATCTATAAATCCTTTGAAAATAAGCAGGTATTATCCAATATCTCTACCATTTTTGAACCCGGAAAAACCAACCTGATCATTGGGAAAAGTGGTAGTGGAAAAACCGTTTTGTTGAAGTCGATTGTTGGCTT
>DATFMO010000383.1:0-2250 GCA_035266925.1 Sunxiuqinia sp.
ACCCTGCTACTGCTGGAAAAAACAATTGGAATCGGAACCATTACACCGGCTCATCCTGATCCGTTGCCGGCGCCACAAGCCATTTTGATGGCCACCGTCATCAAGGGATTGTTGAGCCAGAATCTGCCCTGGGCTTTGGTGTTGATAGGCATGGGAATATCGCTGGTCGTGGAATTGTGTGGTGTTTCATCGCTGGCTTTTGCTGTTGGCGCTTACCTGCCGTTATCCACAACAACACCTATTTTTGCGGGTGGAATCATTAAATGGCTGGTCGACAAACGGAAAAAATCGGAGGAATCAGAAACCGGTCCTGGCGCTTTGTATAGTTCGGGTTTGATTGCGGGCGGTGCCATCACCGGAATTTTGGTTGCCGTGCTCATTGGCTGGACCGTTGGTCATGACGCATCTGGTAATCCAATTTCATTTATTGCCGAAGTTCACCGGATAATTCTGGGAATATTCACAAGCGGAACAGCGGGAACGCTCGGCGATGCCATGGGTGGCTGGGGCGATGTTGTGGGCTTGGTATTCTTCGGCATTCTTGGCTTTTCCCTGTATAAAATAGCGATGGGCAAAGAAGACAAGATTTGATGGAATACAGCTTTTTTGCATTAGGCACTTAGCGGTAACTCGGCTGATTTGGATTTGCAATCCAAATCTTATAACTGATTGCTAATTTTTCTCCATTCTTTTTCCACCGTATTCATCTGTCATATGCACTTAGAGTATTGGTCAGGGATTCTTCCCGTCATGGCGAGGACGTAGGACGAAGCCATCTGTCTGCGTTTGCCTATGACTTAAGTAATTCAATCATTCACTCGCCAACAAATTATCCTCGTAATTTGCTTTTGACCTTCGGACAATCAATACAAGTGCCAGGATGATCAATAGCTCGCCGAAGCTAAATAAAAACCAATGGTAGTGGGAGGGAACGTAGTTGGAAACGATCTGTTGAAAGTCCGCATTGCTGGACAGTGACCAGAATTTGGACAAATAGCCGTGCCTGACGATCAGTGAAAAATAGTCCCAAATGAAGGTGCAAAAGATGACAAAAGCACCAGAGATGATCAGGAACCACTCCCTGAAAATAATTCGGTACAAATAGCCCTTTTCCTGCAAACCGGTAATAATTTCTGTCATCACGATCATGGTCAACGAACTGATAATTGGCGCCAAAACGGGCCCGTCCCAGGCCAGTGGGATGAGGAACAACAAGTCCCAGGTAAATAGCGATGGCGGCCAGCCAATTAGCAGCTTCAGCGCCACATAGAAAAAAATATCCCAGACGGCAAAAGTGTAAAGAAACCAGGTAAGCCTTTGCAGGAAATTCCTGCCTGCCACGATACCGACGACGGCCAACATGACAATTGTGGAAATTTCCCGCAGCCATTCAATATTCAAGATCCGGGCTGGCATTGGCGGCAGCGGAAAATGAAACCCGTCGGGGAAATACAGTTGGCGGAGATAGATCACGACGATGGCTTCCAGAAATCCCATGGCGATGCCGAAAATGCCCAGCCGCAGATAGGTTTTTTGTCGCATGGTCAATGGTATGCTCATAACAAGATTCTGATTTCCTATTAAAATAGGCAATTTTTCGGTTTTGTTCGAAATTTGTGTTGTGATTTTTGGAATGAATTGAAAATGATTGGCTAATCGCTTGATTATTGGACTATGCGCCTGGCGGTAGTAACCGCTTGGCGCCATACTGCTGGTTGTTTTTCGTCGTGGCGAGGACGCAGGACGAAGCTATCTGTTTCCCATCGGGTTTCTTTTTGGCTATTTGAAAATCACAATGGACTTGACGGCCATATCATGAAGGGCATTTCGTTTGGAGTTGCTGGTTACGGTGATCAAGGAAATCCAGCCGAGCAAAGCTTTAATAATGAAACGAACAATGGCCAAAGGGAAGAACACATTTTTGCTTTGATCCTTTTCCCGTTTGACACGCAGCCCAAGCAGCATGTGCCCAATCGTACCGCCAAATGAACTGACAAAAATGGGTTCGTAAAGAAGGAAGATGAACAGAAAGGCAATTGCCCTTGCGACATCGGGCGTAGTTTTAATCGCTTCAAACAAGTAAGTTGCCCCGATAATCATACTGATCAGAACAATAGCATCAATGATGGACGCTTTGATCCGGTCGGGCAGGGGTGGGTAGTTTGGTGTGGTCATTAGGTTGGGTTTAATAGATTCGGTGTATTAGTATATTTCAAATCTGATTCAACTGGTGATTATTCTTCATCCCTA
>DATFMO010000384.1:0-3830 GCA_035266925.1 Sunxiuqinia sp.
GGGGATAATTTAATACTCATCTTTCTGATCTTTTACTATAGTTTGGTATCTAAAAATTCTTTAATCTCGTTTCGAATGCGTATCGAAGCAAATACGTCTTTGGCATTTGAACTGACCGCAACCCGGATGTTTCCGTTTTGATAAATGGCAGGTGAAACAAATTGACACAAATCCGGCTGATCGTGAATATTCACCAAAACACCGGCTTCGCGGCCATCTTCAGCAATTTGCTGATCCAGTTCATAATTATTCGTGCAGGAATAAAACATCAAGTAGCCTTCCAGGTCCGATTTCTCGTAAGGCTTGATTCGATAAGGAACATCGCTGTTTTTTATCTCATTACAAACTTCCAGGGCAATCACCTCAACATGAGCATTAAATCGCTTCAGTATCTTGATCTTGTTCCAGGCGGATTGTCCACCACCGATGATGAGAATTTTTTCACCGGCGATATTGATTGCTATGGGTAAATAATTCTTCTCCATTAGGATTTAAATCTGGTATTCAATATCCGAATCATCAATGCGCCCGAATTTGATCTTGTTCCAGGTACGCTCGTGCAGGTAGTAAAGCATCATTTTAGTGAACACTTCGATGCCGCCAATCGTGACAGCTGCATCCAGCTTTCCAGTGATCAACCACGCGATCGTCATTGTATCAATGGTTCCAACCATTCTCCACGATATGGATTTGACGACACTTCGGTAGGCTTTTTCTCTCATATATTTTTGATGTTTTATAACGAACCAAAAAAAAGCCCTTCTACGGTTGCAGAAGGGCTCTTATGGTTATCATTTTAACTTATCGTAATCTCATATTCTTTTTCCCTTCTGTAAAAAAAGATTACAACACATACACATCATCATGTTGCATGTCATCATCATTTTATATACAGAAGTTTGAAAATTCATTAGTCTGACTTTTCTCATTGTTTCTGGCGTCAAAAATAGACTTAAGTTTCGAAAATAAAAAGAATTTCAAGTGTTTTTTTTTATTAAATCTAAATAAGAACTTCTAATTCATTAAGTTTTAATTTGTTTTGATTATAAATTATCACCTCAACTTTCCTCAATCTTTCAATTTATTATTTTTGTGACGAAATATCCAGAAAAATGAAAAGACCCGAAGACTGTTCCACAATTACAGAAATTAGAGATGAGATTGACCGTATTGATCGTGCAATTTTAGAGTTGATGGCTGAACGGCAAACATACGTTGAAGAAATTGTCAAATACAAAACGGATCAGGATGCTGTCTTTGCCCGTGAAAGACAACTCGAAGTTTACGCCAATCGACGAAAATGGGCCGAAAAACTTGAATTGTCGCCCGATTTCATCGAATCGCTTTTTAAACAATTAGTTCAGCACAACATCGAAAAAGAACTCAAACTTTTAAAAAAATAACCAAAAAAACGACTCTTCAATCATGTACAAAAAAGATATAAAAGTAGTGGATTGTACCGTTCGCGATGGCGGACTGATGAATAAATGGCAATTCGATGATGCGTTTGTAAAAGGGGTGTACAATGCCTGTGTTGAAGCAGGTGTTGATTACATGGAAATTGGCTACATCAGTAGCGAAAAATCATTCGATCGGAATGAAGTTGGTCCGTGGAAGTTTTGTGCCGACAATGATTTACGCCGAATTGTGGGGGACAACAATACCAAATTGAAACTTTCAGCGATGGCTGACATTGGTCGTATTGAGCCCGACGATATTTCACCAGCCAGTGAAAGTGCGATTGATCTGATGCGTGTGGCCTGCTATGCCCACCAAATGGACAAAGCCATTGAGCTAGCCGAAATTTGTATGGACAAAGGCTACGAGACAACCATCAACCTGATGGCTGTTTCCAAAGTTAATGAACGTGATTTGGATGAAGCGCTGGCTGATTTCGCAAAATCACGGGTTCCTGTATTCTATTTGGTGGACAGTTTTGGCAGCATGTATTGCGAATCCATTGAGCATTTAATGGACAAGTACATCAAAGCATTGCCTGGAAAAGAAATCGGGATTCATGCCCACAACAACATGCAGTTAGCAATGAGCAACACCATTTCAGCTTTAATGAAAGGGGCAACCATGCTTGATGCAACACTACTTGGCATGGGACGTGGAGCTGGGAACTGCCCAATTGAAATATTGGTAGCTTTCCTAAAAAACCCGAAATATCGATTGCTTCCACTGTTAAAAGCGATTCAGGATCAGGTACTTCCATGGCAGCAAAAAATCGACTGGGGATACCATGTTCCCTACCTGATTACCGGCGCTTTAAATGAACACCCACGCAGTGCGATGGCCTGGATGGATTCGGAACAGAAAAACGACTTTGTTTCTTTCATGAAAGACATGCACGACTACGAACTGTTGGAATAAAATAGTTGGTGGCATGCACCAATCAAACCCTAAATTCGCAAAAGCCTTTCTTGAAAAATCAAGGAAGGTTTTTTTATGATTTAAAACTTACATTTGTTTTAAATATTTTATTCATTAACAATAATTTTTGAACCAATTTACTATTTTAACAGCATCCTCGCAGCCACTTGTTATTAGAAATAAAATTTCTATTTTGCGAATATCATTCTTCAACTATTCTGGTTAATTTATGAAGAGCTAATGTTAAAATAGATGAAAAAGAAAGCCCCAAACATTTTCAACCAGACAGCATTGCTCGAAGAAATTGACCAATTGAAATTAGAGCTAGAGAAGTTAAAACAAAAAAACGCTTTACTCGAACAACAATTCGTTGATCACCGGCCACCCAATTTAAATGGCAAAGAAAAGGAGTCAAAGCTTTTTGTAGACCAGCAATCGAAATCATTACCTATTTCAATTTGGGAATCGGATTATTCATCAGCTTATAAATTCATACAACAACTCAAAGGCAAAGGAATTACAGACCTATCGAAATATTTCAATGCTAATTCCAATGAGCTTGAAAACATCCTCAAAAGCATTCGAATAAATTTCATTAATAATATTGGTCAGGAATTCATCAATCAGAAACAAAGCGAAATCACATTGGCAGAACTGGTTGATACTTCAAATCACCCAACCATTATTGAAATTCTCCAGGCCATTCAAGCCAACCGACATTGGATCAATACCGAAATAAAGCTTCAAGCTGACACTGGCATCATTAATCTGATTTTACAAATGTCGGTTACCCCAGGCTATGAGAAAGACTACAGCAAAGTGGTGATTGCTCTAACTGACATCACTGAACGCGTCACCACCCGAAGTAAGCTTCAGAAAATAAATCGTCAGCTTTCCACACTTATTAGTAACTTAAAAGGCGTTGCTTATCGGTGTAAAAATGACTCCGACTGGACCATGCATTTTATCAGCAATTCCATTCATGAGTTGACGGGATATCATCCCGATGAACTCGTTAATAACCGGGACATATCCTATGCGGATATAATTCATCCAGATGATGTAAAAACTGTTGAAGACTATATCAGTGAATCAATCAAAAATCACGAAAGATTCACGTTAGAATATCGGGTAATAGCCAAAAATGGGCAAGAGAAATGGGTTTGGGAACAGGGAATTGGAATCCCCGGTGAAAAAGGCGAAGTCGATATCATTGAAGGTTACATCAGTGATATTACTGATCGTAAAATGATGGAAATCGCCTTGCGTGAAAGTGAAGAAAAATTTAAAAAGGCCTTCCAAGCCAGTCCCACAATGATTATTCTTTCCCATGCAAGTGATGGCAAAATATTGGAAACAAATGAGAGTTTCGACAAACTGACCGGCTGGACAAAAGAGGAATCTCAAGGGAGAACGACGAAAGAAATCGGCCTTTGGGCAAATTCCAAAGAACG
>DATFMO010000385.1:0-7993 GCA_035266925.1 Sunxiuqinia sp.
TCAGCAAGATTTGTTGTTTGAACAAAAGCCGAATGCTATTTGCCCGTCAGCGCCATGTAAGGACGTACACCAGGCAAAAGCAGGACAGGCGAGGCAAATAAATAAAGCGGGACAACGAGGACGAGCCTTAACGGTTATTTAATTTGTCATTAAATTACGAGAAGTTAAACTATTAACTGAAATCGCGACGTACGAGAGCATGCGTGGTGGCGTCGTTAGTTTGTACTCTGAGGAATTCAATGATAAAATTAATCGTGATCGATGAGAGGGCGAGGGAGTAATCCCTCTACCGACTCGATTCCTCTCATCAGTCTTTCCCTCTTCTATAATTGAACTAATTGAGCCAGTTGCGTTGCAATGTGGCTTTTTTATTTGTTGGTTTTGAGTGGTTAAGAACGGTTTAGCTAGCCAATCTTTTTTCATTTTCAACTTGACCTATTCGAATTTTTTTCGTTTATTTGTTATACAATGTATGACAATGTAATACAAATGAATTTTTTAGCAAAAGTCAATTCAGAAGCAGAACTCAACCGGGAGTTCAAACGACTGGCTCACATTTGTCATCCTGATAAAGGCGGCAACGTGGAGTTAATGCAGCAATTAAATGATGAATACCGGGCCATGAAGAAATACTTCAACGCTCATGGCCATGATTTTTCGGAGTTGAAAGTGGGAGATACGGTTTATGTAAATGGCACCGAATGTATGGTTTCCCATGTGTCCGAATATGCTTTTATTGCGAAGGCGAAGATGAAAAACCGAACGGCAGTTTTTGATAAAAAGACCGGTCGTGCGGTTGGAAATCGAAAGTTTAGGGCAAGTTTATACTAGTAGCATGGCAGGCGATCAAAAGAAAATATTAACAGGGTTCCGGCTTTCGGAAAATAACATGCGTTTTATTGAAGATACCGGTAAGCGACTGGGGCTTAATAAGACATCAGCATTGGATATGCTGCTGACTTTGATGCGAAAGGATAAAGCGTTGTTGACAGAACTTGTTCGAAAAGCATTGGAAGAATAAGTTGAAAAAGTAATGTTGCTTGCGAACAAAATAATTTATACTTTCATTTTATGAATGAAGCGCTGGTTGATATTGTGGAAGATGGAGAATCTGAATCTTGTCGGGTAAACTTTGAAGGTTATTTGACGATGGCTAACATTGTTTCGATTAAACAACAAGTGGATGATTGGTTGAACGATCTCACCGCTAAAACAGTCAATATTCAAATACAAAACACATCAGATGTGGATCTCAGCTTTTTACAATTAATGGAAGTGCTTGGTAATTATTTGAAAAATGAGGGATTTGCGATGACGATGAAATGGGAGTTGGATGATGAGATGAAAACCCTGTTTAAACAGGCAGGGTTTGTCAAATATACCTAGATTTATGGGAGAAAAACAGAAGAAAAGAATTGTGTTGGCCGAGGATTCAGTCAGTATCCGTGAGGCAATTGTTTTTGGATTGGAAGAGGAAGGCTACTTTGTTGAAACAGCGGAAAATGGAGCATTGGCTCTCCAAAAGTTTGACGGAACGAAAATTGACCTGTTATTGACTGATTATCATATGCCTGAGATGACAGGTCTCGAATTAATTGAGAAGGTTCGGGAATTGGAAAACTATCGGCATACTCCGATATTGGTACTGACGACAGAAAATCAAAAAGAGCTTATTTTGCAAGCCAAAAATGCCGGAGGTACGGGATGGCTGCAAAAACCATTCAAAATTGAAAAATTGGTGCAAACAGTCAGAAGATTAATTCATTGATGGAGCGCTTTCAAAAACGATTTATCGACGAAGCTCTTGAGTATTTTGAAAACCTCGAGTCTGTATTGCTGAATTTGAAGGAAGATCACGACAATCAGCAGGCAGTAAATGAGGTTTTTAGAATTATGCATTCGCTGAAAGGAAGTGGAGCTATGTTCGGCTTCGACCTCCTTAGTGAGGTCACTCACCAGTTGGAATCATTGTATGAGTTGATACGAAATGGGCGGATGTCACTGAATGCTGTAATTGTATCCCACACTTTGAATGCGATTGATCAGCTTCGCAGGTTGCTGGTGCTCAATCCGGGTGGCGAAGAAAAGGACCTGGCCAGGACGATACTTCATCAAACAGTTTCGTTGGTCGAGCAGGAGGAAACAAGGGGGGGAGTTCTTCAACACGAGGAGAGTCCTGTAGTACAAACTGAAGGTGAAGAGCCTGAAAAAAGCTATTTGATCTACTTCAAACCATCACCCGATGTGGCAGCTAACGGCACCAATCCACTTTATTTAATTGATGAACTGTGCTTGTTGGGCAAAAGTGCAGTGAAAGTAGATTTCAGCAAATTGCCCGACTATGAAAATTATGATGTCCGTACTTGTTATCTCGGCTGGCGTGTTGTTCTGGTGACGTCGGAGTCTCTGGAAACACTGCAGGAGGTATTTCTTTTTGTTCAGGATGACTCAGAAATTAAAATCATCGAATTACAAGATGGCGATCTGCTTGATCATGACGATCGCATAGAACAATGCTTCTCTCTTCCGTTAAAGGAAGTTAGTACCTACATCAGCCGGCAGGTCAGGGAAGAACAGGAAGCTCAGACTAAGACAGCTGAGGTAGCTCCGGAAACACGAACGGAGATGGTCTCTGGACTCCAGTTGCGAACGATTCGGGTCAATGCCTCCAAAATTGATGAGTACATGAACTTGGTCAGCGAACTTATTATTGCACAATCACAATTGGAACTGATGGCCGAGCGAAATAAAGACCTGGAGCCTGTCCAGGAGCAGTTCTCAAAAGTGATTCGGCAACTTCGCGATAATGCGTTCGACATGAGTTTGATTCCGTTGAACAATCTGGCTACAAGGTTTAAACGACTCGTTCATGATTTGTCCGGCGAATTGCACAAAGAGGTTGAATTGGTAACCGAAGGACTAGAGACGGAAGTCGATAAAAATATCATCGAAAAGCTGGCGGAGCCCTTGCTCCATATTATTCGTAATTGTATTGACCATGGTATTGAACTGCCGGATGAACGATTGACGGGCGGGAAGACCCGTGCGGGAGTTATTATCATTAAAGCCAGCTATGTTGGTGCGTTTGTAGAAATCAATATTACAGATGATGGTCGTGGTTTGGATGTGGAAAGAATTCGACAAAAAGCGATTCAGAAAGCGTTGATCACCAGCGAGAGTGAATGGAACGAGTCGGCACTTATTTCCTTGATTTTTGAACCCGGATTTTCAACCAGCGAGCATCTGTCTGATGTTTCAGGACGGGGAATTGGAATGGACATTGTGCGCAACCGGATTAAAGATTTGCGGGGCGATATTGAAGTGGATACCAAACGGGGGGAAGGCACTAGTTTTACAATTCGTTTGCCGCTCACACTTTCGATTATCGACGGGCTACTTACCAGGGTGAATGATGATTTGTATGTGATTCCCACGGCAATCATTGAAAAAATTTATCCGTTGACACTCGAAGAACGAAAAAATAAACTGAGGCAAGTGGTGGTATTTGAAGATCGGGAAATACCATACATCGATTTGAGGAAGGAGTTTGCACCAAACTCATCGGAAATGAAGCAGCAATACTTGATTGCTGTGACGTATAAAAACAGTCTGTTCGGGGTGGTCGTTGACGATGTGTTGCGTGAGTACCAGGCGGTTGTGAAACCATTGGGTAACGTGATGGGACAACATGACATGTTCTTGGGCGCCAGTATTTTGGGGGATGGAAAAGTGACGCTGGTGATTGACATGAAAAAGATAATACAAAAATTTTCAGCATAACGATGGAAAGTGAAATTATTGAAGGTTTAAATGCTTATCTGAGTTTTCAGTTGGGTGATGAAAAATTCGCTGTAAATATTGGGCATGTGAAAAAGATTCTGGAAATGACCAATATTACGCGGGTGCCTCATGTGCCGGAATTTTACAAAGGGGTCATCAATTTATTTGGTGAAGTACTGCCCGTAATTGATGCCCGCTTGAAATTTGGGATGGAAGAGAAGAGCTATGATCAGGATACTTGCATGATTGTCCTGATGCTAACCAATCAAGGCAAAACAAATGCTGTTGGCATTGTTGTCGACCAGGTTCATAAAGTCATCAACATTCCGTCTAATCAAATTAAGGAACCGCCCGAAATTGGCGGTAAATTTAAGAATGAACTTATTCAGTCGATTGCTCAAATTGATGATCATTTTATCATCTTACTGAATGTTGACAAGCTTTTTACGACGAGTGAATTAAACGTGATCAATCCAATGGAAAATTAAACTATCTGACTATGCGCTTTATCGATTTAAAAATCAGGACAAAACTTTACTGGGCTTTCGGGGCATTAATAGCTATTACTTTGTTGCTAAGTGCGAACTCGCTCTATACGATGTGGAAGTTCCAGGATGATATTAAAACATTAACCAACGAATACCTGCCGGAAATGGAGCTGGCAACCAACATTAGTAATGAAACACAGCAGGTTGCATTTTATATGGAAGGCTATTTTTTGACCGGAAAATCGGAGGACTACCGAAAGGCAAAAAGCGAATTGGAAGCGTTGAAAGGAACACTGGTGAATGGTGAACAACTATTGGGCAATTCATCCCACCTTGATAAGCTTGAAAAAAAGCTGAGTATGGCGCGGGTCTTGATTCCAAAATACGAACAGGCGATGTTGATGGCGTTTAAAGTTAATCAAGACATTGCGATTCTGAATGATCGGTTAAGAGAAAAGGAGAAATCATTAATTCAAAATGGTGAAGCCTATTTGAAGAATCAGAATGATTTATTGCGGCAGGAAATTCGACGGGGTAATGTATCTGATGCAAGGCGTCAGTCAATCATGGCCATTTCGGAAATTATCCAGGTGGGCTCGGAGATTCAAAATGGAGCCTTAAGGGCACGACAACTATCCGATAAATCAATTTTGGACCAGGCAAGGAATCAATTGGGTGAGTTAAATAAACAGATCAATATCTTGAAGCCGATTGTACATACAAATGAAAACAAGACTCATGTGGAAACTATCAAAGCGGCCATGGCCGATTTAGCAATTTCCTTGGCAAAGATCGGGGATAAGCTGACTGAGCTTTCCGGTTATTTTTCACAACACCAGGATTTGTCTTCTAAACTGGTGGCTAATGCTGTTGAGTTGCGGGATGGAGGGATTGAAAATTCAGCAAAAGTCTCCAAAAGTTTTAGCCGAACAATTGTTACCTCCATCTGGAACAATTTGATTGTGATTGTCGTGGCGTTTATCGTTGCTATTTTCTTGACGGTTTTTATGGCTCGTTTACTAACAAAACCCTTGTATAAGGCGATTGAGTTTGCTCAAAGCCTGGCAAAAGGGGATTTGACTGTTGAATTGGATGTTGAACGAAAAGATGAAATTGGAGAGCTGGTCCAAAACCTAAAAGCAATGGGGCAGCAGATTCGCGAGATCATCATGGCAGTGACGACGGCAGCTGATAATATGGCAACAACCAGTTTGCAGTTGAGTTCTACCTCGCAGCATGTTTCGCAAGGAGCATCGGAGCAAGCGTCTTCGTCAGAGGAGGTGTCGTCGTCCATTGAAGAAATGGCTGCTAATGTTGAGCAGAACACCCAAAACGCCAAGGATACTGCCGAAATTTCAATTGGAGTAGAACAGGATATTCTGAACGGAAATGAAAAAGTTGACCGGACCGTGGATGCCATCCGGAAGATTGCCGACAAAATTTCAATTATTGGTGATATTGCTTTCCAAACAAATATTCTGGCGCTTAACGCAGCGGTTGAAGCGGCGAGGGCAGGAGAGCACGGGCGGGGGTTTGGCGTGGTTGCAGCCGAAGTTGGCAAACTGGCTGAACGCAGTAAAATAGCGGCCCAGGAAATTGACGAACTGACCAAAACAAGTGTTTTTAATGCTGAAGAGACTGGTGAAATCATGAACAAAATTGTTCCTGAAATTCATCATACAACAAACCTGATTCAGGATATCGCTTCAGCAAGTATTCAACAAAGTGCAGGCGCAGATCAAATAAATTCAGCCATTCAGCAATTAAATCAAGTAACGCAACAAAATGCGGCCTCATCGGAAGAGTTGTCAACCAACGCTGTTGAAATGTCGAGCCAGGCTGAAAATCTGCAGGAAATTGTTTCCTTCTTTAAAGTGATTTCAGAAAAGGATGCTTACCGAAAGACGAAAACGGAATCTGTAATTCCGAAGCTGAAAGAAGCCGGCGAACGGGTTAAAAAAGATACGAAAGGCGTTATTTTGAATTTAGACGATGAGGAAGACGATGATGAATTTGAACGTTTTTAAGCGAGAAGCATGGTTTATACCTTTATCGACATGTCCGAACAGGAATTTGAAACACTGAGCCGGCTGATTACTGCCCGTTACGGAATAAAGTTACCAGCGGAAAAGCGGGTGATGGTTCAAGCACGGTTGCAGTCACGTTTACGGCAACTTCAATTTTTATCGTTTAAAGACTATTGCGATTATTTGTTGACTCCAGTTAATACGGAAGTTGAGCTTGAACAGATGATTTCATTGGTATCGACCAATAAAACGGAGTTTTTCAGGGAAGATCAACATTTTAAGTACTTGCAAAAAAATGTGCTGCCTGAACTTACTGCTCAAGTGAAAGATAATGGAGAGACTGTGCTGAAGTGTTGGAGCGCCGGGTGCTCTGGAGGTCAGGAGGCTTTTTCAATAGCGATGGTAATCGACAACTATTTTAGGCAACTGGAGCCGAAGTTTGATTTTTCAATTTTAGGAACCGACGTGTCCGGGAAAGTATTGATCCAGGCAATAACTGGTATTTATCCGTTAAAAGAAGCAAGTCAAATTCCCAAAAAATTTTTAAAACAATATGTTCTGAAAAGCAAAGATCAATCGAATCCGCGAATAAAAATAAGCAAAGGACTGCGCAACAAGGTTCGGTTTCAGTCAGGTAATTTGATGGATAAAGAATATGATCTTGAAAAAACATTTCAAATTGTTTTCCTTCGAAATACGTTGATCTATTTCGGACATGAGGACCAAACAGCGATTTTAGAAAAAGTACTTCGTTACCTCGAACCAGGAGGTTATTTGTTTATCGGACATTCTGAATCACTGATCAATCTCCAATTGCCCATTCGTATTATCGCCCCAAGTATTTATCAAAAATTGTAATCATGAGCGACTCGAAGAAAAAGGAACTAATAAAAGAGAATGAAGCATTGATGCGCAAGGTTGATGAACTATCAGCGACATTGTACCAGGTCAACCAAAAGTTGAAAGAATCGGAGTCGTTGAAAAGTCATTTCATTAGCAATATCACCAATGAAATCGTCAATCCGTTTGCTAGTGTCATAGCTAATGCCGAAAACATTCAATCATTAAACGAGAATGAAATGTCGCAGGCCTGGAAAATGGCCAATATGATTTTTGATGAAGCTTTTTATTTGGACTTTCAATTAAAAAATATACTTGCAGCAGCGGCTATCGAGGCGGGCACTGACGGTTTAAAACCGGTGTCTGTTAATTTGAAGTCAGTAGCTGAAGGGATCGTGGATTTTTTTAAAAAGCAGTGTGAGAAAAAACAAGTTGATGTTAAGCTTTCGTGGCAGACCAACGATGGTGTCCAAAATTTTGATGCTTTTGTAACGGATGAAGAAAAGTTGTCCTTGTTGATCAAAAACCTCGTAGATAATGCCGTTAAATTCAGTCCCCAAAACGGACTTGTAGACATCAATTTATGGATTGAAAATGACAGCTTGTTTTTCCAGATATCAGATGAAGGAAAAGGAATTCCTGAAACGGAGAAACAGCTGATTTTTGATCGATTCAAACAACTTGATAAACGGATTAGTTCGTTGAACACCGGGCATGGATTGGGGATGTCTATTGTGAGTGCCTACCTGGATCAGTTTGATGGTCAGTTGCATTTTGAAGAGTTGGTGGGAACTGGAACGTCGATTACAGTTACGATTCCGGAGATGGAAAAAGGAACTGAATGGGAAGACCTGAATG
>DATFMO010000386.1:0-2446 GCA_035266925.1 Sunxiuqinia sp.
TGTTCTTTCCCGGGTGAAATTTATAATTTTGATGCACCAATTTTAATGGATAATGGAAACGCCACAACGAAAGATAATACATGTTGATATGGATGCTTTTTTTGCATCCGTGGAGCAGCGTGATCAACCTGAATATCGTGGGAAACCGCTTGTGGTTGGAGGCGATCACGAGCGTGGTGTTATTGCAGCAGCCAGCTATGAAGCCAGAAGGTATGGCATTCACTCGGCGATGGCTTCGGTGGTTGCCAAAAGAAAGTGCCCGGATTTGATTTTTGTACGCGGCAATTTCGACAAGTACAAGACGGTGAGTCAGCAGATCCGGGAGATTTTTTATGAATACACCGACTTGGTTGAACCTCTTTCGCTGGATGAGGCGTTTTTGGATGTGACCCTGGCCAAGAAAGGAAAACCTTCTGCAACATTGATCGCCCGTGAAATCAAACAGCGCATCAAAGAAACCACTAATTTGACCGCATCAGCCGGCGTTTCCTATTGTAAATTTCTGGCAAAAATTGCGTCGGACGAACGAAAGCCGGACGGACTTTTTGTTATTACTCCAGACCAGGCCATCGACTTCATTAAAAAGCTAGAGGTGCGGAAATTTTTCGGAGTGGGTAAGGTGACGGCCAAAAAGCTCAATGATCAAGGTATTTATTTTGGAGCCGATCTGCAAAAACTGGATCAGCAGGAGCTCGTCCGTCAGTTTGGGAAAACCGGTTTGTATTATTACAACATTGCCCGGGGAATTGATGACCGGCCAGTTGTTCCATCGCGGGAACGAAAATCGTTGGGGGCGGAACACACCTTTGGAAAAGATTATTACTTGCTGGACGACTTGAAAGAGCAGATACAAAAGATTGAAGATGAAGTATGGGGAAGACTTCAACGTGCTGACAAGTTTGGCCGAACATTGACACTGAAAGTGAAGTTTGCAGACTTTGAACAAATCACCCGAAGTAAGACGCTGATGTCTTACATTGACTCAAAAGAATTATTGCATCAAACGGCTGTTACGTTGTTAAAATCTGAAGACCCGTTTGTGAAAGGCATTCGTTTGTTGGGATTGACCATTTCAAACTTTAAAGAAGAAGAAACCGGCCCTGTACAATTAACGATCAATTTCTAATTTTTTTTCAATAATGGCGTTCGGTATTTTGAAGAAAAATTTGGAGCCTTTGCCCAGTTCGGATTCAACCCATAATTCTCCATCAAGTAATTCCGAGATTTCCTTGCAGATGGCGAGCCCTAATCCAACGCCTCCATATTTACGGGTACTTGTATCGTCAATTTGACGGAACCAATCGAAAATAATTTTCTGTTGTTTTTTCGAAATACCAATTCCGTCATCTCTGATCACGAATGTAATGTCGGAATTATGAATGGAATAGCTAAGTTCGATAACACCTTCTTCGCTGTATTTTATCGAGTTGCTTAGCAAATTGGATAACACCTGGGTTAGTTTTGTTTCGTCTGTCTCAAGAATTATTTGTTTAGGAGGGTGGTTGTTCAACGTGTTGTTTTTCAAACTTTGTTTCTCATTTTTTTCGATTTCACTTTTTACAAAATAATTCAAATTTGTAAGCAGGTCTTTTAATTCAAATTGGTTGATTCGCAACCGGGTCTGTTTGGATTGGAGCATGGCAATTTCAAAAATCGACTCAATAATACTCAATAAATGATTGCCACTGTTATTGATAATTCCAACCATTTCCATAATCTCATCCATTTTCATAGTTGGCTCAATGAGTTGGCTAAAACCAATAATGGCGTTCAAAGGAGTTCGCAGTTCGTGCGACATAGTTGCCAGAAAGGAGGACTTTAGTCGATCCGCATTTTCGGCTTCTTCCTTGGCTTGAATGAGTTGTTTGACTGCGTTCACTCGTGCCGTAATATCGAGTAAGGAAGCGACCGACATTTTGCTGTCCGGAATCATGTCGATCGTTACCAGAATGTTGTGTCGTTGATGTTGATTGTCAATAAATGTAATTTCATATTGTTTAGGGGAGTTTTCGCTGTTTTTCCGACGATCAGAATGGTATTTCTTCATTCGCTCCAGGTCCTCCGGAAGGACAAAGGCGGTCCACTTCATCTTATTTTCCAGTTCGCTTTTGCTGTATCCACTGAGTTCTTGAAATTTATCATTTACCAGAACCAGGGTTTTATCTTCATCGATGATACAAGTTGCAGTTCCTGTGTTATTGAAAATTCCTTTATACAGGTTTTCACTTTCCCGTAAAGCTTCCTGGTTTTTTTGATATTCGGTAATGTCTCTTGAAATTCCGAGTATTCCGATTAGTTTTCCATCACTGGAATGCATGGGAGTTTTTATCGTCTCCATCAACACCCGTTTCCCGTTGCTGGCAAATGTGACCCACTCCAGGTTTGTTTTTGATTCTCCTGAGGATAAGGCTTCCTGGTCCTTTTGTTTGAAAAAATCGGCCAACTC
>DATFMO010000387.1:0-3491 GCA_035266925.1 Sunxiuqinia sp.
GGAATTAAGCAAATCGATGAAACAAATGTTTATATTCTCGATATTTTAACTTCACTGGTTGATAAAAGCCTGATTCGCCGTACTGAACAGGCTGGTGGCAAACAGAGACTTATAATGCTTGAAACAATCAGGGAGTATGCAGCCGAACGATTGGACGAAGATTCGGATTTCCATGCAGCAGCCAAACGTAAACATGCTGTTTTCTATGCGGATTTTTCTCGGAAACAATGGAAACGTTTAACCGGCAATGAACGGGAGACAGCTTTACAAGAGTTCGAGGAGAATATTGAAAATGTTCGTATCGCCTGGCAATACTGGGTAATTGAAAGCGATTTTGAGCAGCTGCAAAAATTAACAGATTCACTTTGGCTGCTCTTCCATGCAAGAGGATGGTATTCAGCAATCGTGGAACTAACCACCGATTTATTGAAAGTTCTTGCGTCAACTCCAACCACACAGGAACGATCCAAACAGGAGATTATGCTTCAAACGAGTCTGGGGCGTGTGCTGATGGCGATAAAAGGTTGTACTCCTGAAGTAGAAGGAATATTCACGCATGCTTTGGAACTTTGTAAGATATACGGGGAGATACCAAATTCATTCCCAATTCTTAGGGCATTGGCTAGCTTTTATGGGTTTTTGGGCAACATGGATAAATGTAAAAGTTTGGGTAATCAAATATTGAGTCTGGCTGAAAAATTAGATGACGTAATTATGAAAGTAGAAGGGTATTTGCTGGTGGGTTATACCTCTGCTTTTACCGGGGATCTGAATAAAGGGCTGGAATATTTGGAAAAAGGAATTGCCATTTATAAAACTGATTCAGGTGGATCACGCAGCTTTAAGTTTGGTAATAATCCCGGACTGATAGTTCATACCACTTCTGCACTATGTTCATGGATGCTTGGTTATCCTGAACGAGCTTTTAAATTTTCAGAAGGGGCACTGGAGCTGGCTGAAAAACTGGATCACCCGTCAAGTAAAATATATGTATTATTTCATACAGGGTTGCTTCATCATTACAAACGGGAAGATGAGATCGCCTTAATGTATGCAGAAACAGCACTGGAAATTGCTGATAATAATGAGTTTGAGATACGGAAAGCTGTGGTTTCATGTTTGCATGGCGCCGCACTTGCAGTGACAGGAAAGGTTGAGGATTGGATGGCAGCGTTTAATCATGGATTAAACATGTATTCAGAACTGAATACCCCTCCTGTTTTTTGGCCGTTGCTTCTTCTTTTGAAAGCTGGTGTATACATACAAGCTAAAAAATTCAAACAAGTAATGGACATTATTGAAGAAACTTTCACAATATTCAAACAGGCAACAGGTAATCCAATGTTATCTGAGCTTTACAGGTTAAAAGGAGATGTTCTGATTATGGCCAAACCTGATGAATTTACTCAGGCAGAGGGATTATTTGAACAAGCTTTACAGATCGCCAGAAAGCACAATACAGCAACCTTTGAGCTGCGAGCTGCTATTAGTTTATGCCAATTATGGCGAACACAAGGAAAAGCGGAACAAGGCCGGCAAATATTAAGTGAAGCATATGATAAATTTACAGAAGGCTTTGATTCGGTTGATTTGATAGAAGCAAAAAGTTTATTGGCAGAATAATTTTTAAAAAGTGTATTTGCATTTCGAAAATGAATGATCACAATATTGGCATTGGTCCAACAGGAGAACTAAGTTTAAGAGTTAGTGTTGGCACTCTGGTAAAAGTATTGTTTGCCGACCCGCTGAGTGGAAAATTGATGCTTGCTCTTGAACGTACGGCAACATTACGAACAGTTGAAAACAAGTCAGTGGTAATTGTTAAAGCAAAACCTTTTGGAGGCGGGGTCCGGCTTCTTAATCCACCTGGATTGAAAGCGCTTATTGGAGAATTTCATTATGATAGTGAGCGATCGCTTGAAGAGGGGGATTTCCGTATTCAGATAAATCCTAAATATTGGGGGAAAATAAAAGAAATTTGTAAGGAGCACCTGCACAACAAAGGAAAGGAAATTCTTGATCCCAGTCCGGTACGCGAACTGGCAGAAGAATTTGAAGATAGTTTAAAAATACGCATCACTCCTGACAAATATGAATTGACACCAAACGGGATGTTAGTCGAAGACACGATGACTGAAACTGAAAACATTCATGCCCGTGGTCTATTAACAGTAAGAGTCTACTATCTGTTTGATGCCATGTTGAAGAATCAGAAAATCATTGATGTAATAATCGAAAATTGTAATAGTTATTCCGATACGGATCTCCAAAAAATGGCTTTTGAAGATGCAAGACAGGGGGGTAAAGGAAGGGCAAATGCAATGTTGATTATGCCTCTTGATGAACTGGAAACCCTTTATCGTTCAATCCCGAAAGAAAAACGCAGCAGCCTCATTCAGTACAAGGGACATCTGCTGGATGGCAATGTACCGGCTATACTGAATGCCGTTTCCAATTAAAAATACAAGTAGTAATCATAAACCGTAATTTTCATTACGATGATCGAATCCATACTGGATTCACATTCAAAGGCAAAAAAGACAAAGCTGTGTGCGATTGATTATTGCAAAATAATATTGACAAAACAACTACTACAACAACCCGGTACAGATTGGATAAAAATATTTCCCTGATTTACTTCTTCTCCGGAATCCGGCTCATGGCATATTCAGCTAAAGTTGTAATAGTATAACTCGGGTTTACACCCAGGTTTCCCTGCACAATTGAACCATCTAAAATATACATATTGGGGTAGCCGTGCACACTAAATTCAGGGGAGATTACTCCTGTCTGAGCATCTTTCCCCATAGGGACGCCACCCAAAATATGCGCAGTAGAAGGCACATTCATTAAAATTTCAGCGGCTGAATTTTGTGAGTGTGCGTTGGCCTTATTTGCATAACGATGCATAACATCCTGTCCAACGGGAAGGTATGCCTCCACATTTTGGTCGTCGTTGTTGTGTAATGTTAATTTTTTACGTAAGGGCCACTTTTTCAACACAAAACGCATTTTGGTATCTACGGTTTGCATCACCAGGAAAATAATAGTGTTTTCCGACCAATGCCGGTTTAAAACCATTCGGAAAAATAAAATTGGGTGCGTTATTGTTTTTCCCAGAAAATGGAATATACGCAAAGCATTGGAGCCTTTTTTATCAATAGCTATGGTAAGTAAAAAACGCAACATATTTGATTTATTGGGGTACTTCACAATTTCAATATGTGTGTCCTTGTCGGGTTTGAAAATAGAACTGATGGCAATGCTGTTGTTCAACTTACGATTGGAGAGGGTAGCAGTGCAAAGTGTTTCTGAGTTAGTGCGTACACTTTCGCCTAACCTGCCGGAAAGTTTTGGCAGTGTTTTATACCGGTACTTTTGATTCAGCAACAATTTCATGGTTCCCAGCACGCCACCGGAAACGACCAGTCCTTTTGATTTAAATACCTGGTTTTTTTTAGGAAGAATTCCGGCTGTTCTTTTGGTATGAA